>JANOAY010000294.1:0-6139 GCA_031411375.1 Pedosphaera sp.
CCGACGCGCCGAACGAATACGTCGAGCTGCGTGGCACGCCGAATCTTCTCCTGCCCGCCGGCACCTATTTCGTCGCAGTGAACGGCGACACCAACAACGATCCCGGCACCGTTCAGAACGTCATCGATCTCTCCGGCCGGCGCGTGGGCGGCAACGGCTTCCTCGTGCTGCTGCCGAACTCGAACACGTACTCCGCGAGCCTGAACGCCACCGTGTTGAGCAACACCAACGGGCCTGGCTTCGGCAGCGGCTCCAGCAGTTCCGTCAATCATCGCGGCAAGAACGGCCAGACTGATCTCGAGGGCGCGTCGGTCACGTTCCTGCTCATCCAGTCCACGAACAGTCCGTCCCTCGGCGCTGACATGGACAGCAACGATGACGGCGTGCCGGACGGCGCGCTTTACGCCGGATGGAATGTCCTCGATGCCGTGGCGGTGCTGGACGCGGACGGCGCGGGCGACATCGGTTATGGGAAAATTAACTTCCGGCGCGACATCCTGCCGGGCAGCGGTGCGACGGCGCTCACGGGAACCATTGTCCCGGTCGGTTTCACGGCGCAATACGTCGCGCGCGCCAGCAACAGCACGAACTGGGCGGCGGCCTCCTGGATCGCGGGCGACACGCTGGCCGGCAGCGCGCCGAACTGGGCGCTGCACAGTTCCAGCACCGAGCCGGGCGGCTTCGGCGGACAGCCCTTGAACCACATCGGGCTGCCCAACTTTGGCGCGGCCAACCTTCCCGGCGTGGTGGTGATCGAATCCGGCGGGCGCACCGATCTGGTCGAAGGTTCCGGCACCGACTCTTTCACCATTGTGCTCAACACCGTGCCTTCCGGCAACGTGACCGTGCAAGTGACCGCGCCCGCCTCCGCGCAAATCAGCACCAACGGCGGCGCGACCTACGCCAGCGGCCACGCGCTCGTCCTCAACAGCACCGCGCCGCGCACCATCACCGTGCGCGCGCTCAATGATAATGTCATCGGGAGTTGGGCGCGCGCCCTCGCCGTGTCGAACGCCATCACCGCCAGCGCGGATGCGAATTATCCTGTCAGCGCGCTGGTGCCGCCGGTGAAACTGAACGTGCTGGAAAATGATCTGCTGCTGCTCAACGAGCTGAAGGTCAATCCGCCGGGCGCGGAGGATGCGCCGTATGAATTCGTGGAACTGCTCGGCCCGCCCAATTTTTATCTCTCCAATATTTTTCTCGTCGTCCTCGAAGGCAACTCCGAGAGCGATCCCGGCGTGGCCCGCGCGGTGATCGATCTCACCGGCACGCAGCTCGGCTCCGCCGGACTGCTGGCGGTGCTGGGCGACGGACATCCCTACGGCCTGCCCGGCGGCACGCGCGTGGTGCTCGCGCCGCAGTTGAGCGTCCCCGGCGGCGCGCTCGGCAACGGCAGCGTGAGCTTTCTGCTCGTGAGCAGCCCCGGGCCGTTCGTCGAAGGCGCGGATCTCGACGCGGGCGACAACGGCATGGCTGAAGGACTGCCTGCCGGCACGACCGTGCTCGATTCCCTCGGCTGGCTCGATGGCGGCAACAACGATCTGCTCTACACGCCCGCCGGGTTGACGCAAACCAACGGCACGCCCGACGCCGCCACGCGCTGGCCGGGAAACACGAACGCCAGCGCCGCGTCCGCCTGGTTCAACAACGATCTGCTCGGGCCGTCGCCGGATACGCTGGCCTACGAAGACTTGGGCGGCAGCACGAATTTTCCCTACGGCACGCGGCTCACGCCGGGCGCGATCAACAAGCTCGCGCCGCTCCTCAGCGCGCTCGCGCCGTTCTCCAGCGTCATCGGCGATCCGACCGCGCCCACGGTCAGCTTCACCGTGTCCGACCCGGACACGCCGGTGAACCTGCTCGTCGTGAGCGCGGCCTCCGACAATCAAACGGTCGTGCCGAATGCGAACTTGATTGTGTCCGGCACCGGAGCCACGCGCACGCTCACGCTGCTGCCCACGAACAACGGTTACGCCAAGATCACGATCACTGTGGCGGGAAATTTTCTCACCGGCTCGGCGTCGTTCCTCTACGCCGCGTCCTTTGACCGGCGCGGCGGCGGACGGTTCCACACCGGTGCAAGCGACGCCTCCACGGCCCAGCCCCTCGACGCGAACTACCTGCTCGTGGGCGATGACGAGAACCAGGTGCTGCGCCTGTTCAGCCGCAGCAACTCCGGCGCGGCCCTCGTCGAGTTCAACCTCACTCCCTTCCTCGATCTCCGCGATCTGTATGACGACGGCACGCCGCGCGAAGTGGACCTCGAAGGCTCGACGCGCGTGGGCAACCGTGTCTTCTGGCTCGGCTCGCACTCGCATTCGCGCGACGCCGAGACGGTCACGAACCGCGCGCGCGTCTTCGGCACGGACGTGACCTTCGCCGGCCTGAACAGCACGGTGAATTTTGCGGGCCGCTACGATTATTTGAAAATCGATCTGCTGAACTGGGATGCGACCAACGGCCACGGCAGGGGCGCGCATTACTACGGGCTGACGGCCAGTTCCGCCCCCGGCATTGATCCAAAATCACTCGACGGCTCGGGCTTCAACTTCGAGGGACTCACGATGGCGCCGGGCAGCACAAACATCGCCTACCTCGCCTTCCGCGCGCCGCTCGTGCCGCCGACCAACCGCGTCCACGCGCTGATCATTCCCGTCACGAACTTCACCACGCTCGCCGTCTGCAACTCGCCCGTGGCCGGCGTGGCGCGTTTCGGAGCGCCCATCGAACTCAATCTCGGCGGACGCGGACTCCGCAGCCTCGAAGGCAGCGGAACGAATTTCCTGATCGTGGCCGGCCCGCCTGGGCTCGCCAGCGGAATCCCGCCGAGCGACTTCCGCCTCTTCACCTGGAACGGCCAGAGCAACGGCGTGCCGCAGGAACGCGCGGCCGCGCTGACCAATCTTCTGCCCGAGGCCATCGTCGAGCTGCCGCCCGCGCCGTGGACGAGCAATTCCTCCGTGCAGCTCATCAGCGACAACGGCATCGCGATTTATTACGGCGACGGCGTGGAGGCAAAGTTTCTGCCCATTCCGCAGCACAAGAAATTCCGCAGCGACTGGGTCACGCTCGGCCCGGTCGTCACCTCGCAGCCGATTTTCAAAGGCGTGCAATGCGCCGGCGGCTCGTGCGTGCTGACGTGGCACTCCGTCTCGGGGCTGACCTACCGCGTACAATCCAAGCTCGCGCTCATAAACGCCCCGTGGAATAATGTCGCGGGCGATGTCACGGCCACGGCGGCACTGGCTTCAAAGGGTGTCTCGATCAGCACCACGCAGCAGTTCTTCCGCGTGGTGATTCCGTAGCCATCGGAGCTGCGGATCGCCGAGTCCGCAGAACTCAATGCGTGTCTATTGACTGACCTCGAAAATGTTTGCTCGGACGGACATGGCTGTCCGTCGCTCCTTCCCCACCTTCGCGCTTCACCCGCTGCCGCCCGCTCGTTTAGCCTCGCGCCCGTGGAACACGAATGGCCCCGCGTCACGATCATCGTCCCGACCAAACCCGGTCAGGCCGAGATTCCTTCCGTGGAGGCGGCGCGCGCGCTGGATTATCCGCGCGAGCTGATGGATGTCATCGTCGCGCGCGGCAAGCAGCCCGCCATCCAGCGCAACCGCGCGCTCCGCGAAGCCACGGGCGAAATCATTTACTTCCTCGACGATGACGCGCGGCCTGCGCCTTCCTCATTGCGGCGCGCGGTGCAGCATTTTGAAAATGAACAGAAAGTGCAGATGGTCGGCGGGCCGAATTTGTGTCCGCCGGACGCGCCGTTTCTGGAACAAGTCTTCGCCGTGGTGCTCGCGAGTTGGATCGCCTTCGGCCCGAGCCGCGCGCGCTACGACCGCGTAGGCCAGACGCGCCCGAGCGGCGAGAAGGAATTGATCCTCTGCAATCTGCTGGCGCGTCGCGCCACGATGCTGGAGGTCGGCGGCTTTGACGAGGCGCTCTATCCGAACGAGGAAAACGCGCTCATGGATGAGGTGCAGAAGCGCGGCGGCGTCCTGCTCTACGATCCGGAAGTGGTGGCGGAGCGGCGTCCGCGCGGCACGCTCAAGGCGTTCTGCAAAATGCTGCTCAACTACGGACGCGGGCGCGCGGAACAGTTCCGCCTGCACCCGACGCCCGGCTCGGCGATGAATTTCGTGCCGCCGCTGTTCGTGCTCTACCTCTTCACGCTGCCGGTTCTGGTTCAGATGCTGTCACGTCTTGAACAACGCTGGCTGCTGCTCTTGGTCACACTGCCCGGATTGATTTACTGGCCCGCGCTGCTGTTGCAGACCGTGGCGTCGGTGCCGCGCTTTGGTTTGATCCGCAGCGTGGCCGCGCTTCCGCTGCTCTTCGCCACGCACTTTTTTTACGGCGTCGGTTTCTGGCGCGGTCTCTTCACCCGCGTGAACCGCACCAAGCCCGCGACCACGGAAGTGACCTTCGACCGTCCGGCGCTGTGATCGGGCGTAACGCCGGCTTTCCAGCCGGCAGATGGCGAGGCTTTGCGGTCTCGCGTCCTAGATTCGCCCGGCCGTTCGGATTGGAACGGGAGGTTGGAAAACCTCCCAACCTGCCGGCTGGAAAGCCGGCGTTACGCTCCGTTTGGGCGCGGACTTGCACTCACGGTTTTCAGCCCACACACTCCTGCCGCACATGCAGTTCATTCGCGACATTCACAACGCCAAGCGCGGCAAAGCGCCGGTCATTTCCTTCGAGTTCTTCCCTCCGAAAACCGACGAGGGCGACCGCAACCTTTTGGAGAAAACCATTCCCGCGCTGATGACTTTGAAGCCCGACTTTTGCTCCGTGACCTACGGCGCGGGCGGCAGCACGCGGGACAAGACGCTCACCATCGTCGAACGCATCCAGAACGAGCACGGCCTGACGGCGATGTCGCACCTGACCTGCGTGAACTCGACGAAGGAACAGCTCGGGGAAGTGCTGGCCGACGCAAAGAAGCGCGGCATCAAAAACATTCTCGCGCTGCGCGGCGATCCGCCGAACGGCGTCAGTGAATTTCAGAAAACTCCGGGTGGCTTCGAGTTCTCGCACGAGCTGGTGAAGTTCATCAAAAAACTCGGCGGCTTCGGCATCGGCACCGCTGGATTTCCCGAGGGCCACATCGCCTGCAAAGAAGGCAAGCAGGTGGACTGGCAGCGCCTCGCGGAGAAGGTGAAAGAGGGCGCGGACTTCGTCATCACGCAGCTCTTCTTCGACAACCGCGACTTCTTCGAGTTCCGGGATTACCTCACCAAGCAGGGCGTGAATGTGCCACTCGTGCCCGGCATGTTGCCCGTGCTGTCCGCCTCGCAGATTAAAAAGTTCACCACGCTCTGCGGCGCGAAAATTCCAGCGCCGATGCTGGCGAAACTGGAGTCGCTCGAAAGCGACGATGCGGCGGCGACGGCCTACGGCATTGATTACGCCACGCAACAATGCGCGGAACTCCTGCGCGAAGGCGTCGAGGGACTGCACTTCTACACGCTGAACAAGCCGCACTCGACGACGGCGGTGGTGAAGAATCTGGGGCTGGAAAAGTAAGCGGCTGAAGCCGCCCCGCCACAGGGAACTCACCGGCTCGCAGAGACCAGCACGCCGCTCGGCCCCGCAGGCCGATGCTCCACGGTCATCGCCCACGGCTGATCACGTTCGCCCCACGCAAAATATTTTCCCTCGCGTGTCGGCTTCGGCCAAGGCGCAGGCACGAATATGTTGATGATGGGCAGGTCGAGGATTTTCCGCCCGAGCGAGCGTTCGGTTTGCATTCGTGGCTTGAGCCGGAACGTGTCCACGAGCGGGCCGCTGATGGAGTAATCACTTTTGCCCAGCTTGAGCGGAGCAAGCCGCTGCTCTACTGGCACCTCCCAGCGCGGATTCATCGTGGGCTTCATGTCTGTCACCACGCCAAACGACGCGGGCGACTGTTGCGCGCGGAGCGCAAGCGCGCCTCCGGTGAACACGATGATGAACAGCTTGGTTTTCATGACAGTCAGGCCGCCCGTTGCAGCCGCATCCCATAGACCGGCGCACGGGCTTCTGCGTTCAACTCGAAGGTGCGCAAAAAAACGGCCTGGTTCATCGCCAGGCCGTTGCAGATTCGCGAGGGAATTCCTCATTGGATCGGAAACGCGCCCAGGGAAACAAACTC
>JANOAY010000295.1:0-1911 GCA_031411375.1 Pedosphaera sp.
CGCTTCCTCGTGGCCTGTGCTACGCTGTTCATCGTCGCGTTTGGCATCAAGGCGATCTACCAGACGCCGGTCGATGCGATCCCTGATCTGAGCGAAAACCAGGTCATCGTGTTTGCCGACTGGATGGGCCGCAGTCCGCAGGAGGTCGAAGACCAGGTGACCTATCCGCTCTCGACCGGCCTGCAAGGGCTGGCGGGCGTGAAGGACGTGCGGGCCACTTCCATGTTCGGCTTCTCGCTGCTCACCATTATTTTCGAGGATAACACGGACACCTACTTCGCCCGGACGCGGGTCTTGGAACGGTTGAATTATCTCCAAGGCGCGATGCCCGAAGGCGTGAAGCCGCAACTCGGCCCGGACGCCACGGGACTCGGCTGGGTCTATCAATACTATCTCGACGTTGACCCGGCCAAAGCACCGGACGGCGGCTACGACCTCGGCAAGCTCCGCACGGTGCAGGACTGGCACATCCGTTACCAACTCGCCAGCGTGCAGGGCGTGGCAGAAGTCGCGAGCATCGGCGGCTTCGTGAAGCAGTATCAAATCGAACTCTCTGCCACGAAGATGCGGGCCGCGAACGTCACCATCATGGAAGTGATGACGGCGGTGCAGAACGCGAACCTCAACGTGGGCGGCAAGACCATCGAGGAAAACGGCGCGGAGTTCGTGCTGCGCGGCATCGGTCTGGTTGAAAGCACCGAAGACCTCGAACTCATTCCCATCAAGGCGATGGAGGGCACGCCCATCTACGTGAAGGACATCGCCAACGTGCAAATCGGCGGCGACTTCCGGCGCGGCGCGCTCGACATCAACGGCCACGAGGCGGTGGGCGGCACGGTGGTCATGCGGACGGGTGAGAACGCCAAGGCCGTCATCGAGCGCGTGAAGGAGAAGATTGCCCAAATCTCCAAGAGCCTGCCGCCGGGCATTTCCATCAAGCCATTCTACGACCGCAGAACGCTCATCGAGCGCACCATTGACACGCTCAAGCACGCGCTGCTCGAAGAAATCATTCTCGTCACGCTCGCGCACATTATTTTCCTGTGGCACTTCCGCAGCATCCTCATCGTCACGCTGCCGCTCCCGATTTCCATTCTCATCTCGTTCCTGCTGATGAAGGAGTTCGGCATCACCAGCAACATCATGTCGTTGACCGGCATCGCCATTGCCATCGGCGTGCTAGTGGACGCGGCCATCGTGGTGACGGAAAACGTGCTGCGACATTGCGAAAGCGCGGAGGATAAGAAGGGCGGACGGCTCACACCGGCGGAGACGTGGCACGAGACGTTGACCGCGTGCCAGCAAGTCGGTCGGCCCATCTTCTTCGCGATGGCCATCATCATCCTTGCGTTCGTGCCGGTGTTCGCGCTCACCGGACAGGAAGGCAAGCTGTTCCATCCGCTCGCGTGGACGAAGACCTTCGCGATGATTGGTTCGACGCTGCTGGCCGTGACGATTGTGCCGGTGCTTTGCACATGGCTGGTGCGCGGGCCGTTTCATTCCGAGGATCGCAACGTGATCATGCGCGTGCTGCTGCGCATCTACGACCCGGTGCTGAGTTGGGCGCTCCGTTGGCGCAAAACTGTTTTGAGCGGCGCGGTCTTGCTGCTCGTGGCGGCGCTGACGGTGGCGTTCGGCTTGCCGCGTCCCGCGGTGGCGAAGCTGCAGCAATGGAATCTGCCCGCGCTGGCGAACCTCACCAAGGGCATCGGTTCCGAGTTCATGCCGCCGCTGAACGAAGGTTCATTGCTCTTCATGCCGGTGCTGTTGCCCAGCACGTCGCTCACGGAGGTGAAGCGCATCATGGCGTGGCAGGACAAGGTGATTGCGCAAACTCCCGAAGTGGCGTCGGTCGCGGGAAAGCTCGGGCGTTCCGAAACCGCCACCGACCCCGCGCCGGTGGAAATGATC
>JANOAY010000296.1:0-10900 GCA_031411375.1 Pedosphaera sp.
CCCCGGTGATGATGGCGTTGCGCCCATCGAGTGGTTTCATGTGCGTCCGACGGAAAAGTGTTCGACCGCCGCGACCCCTTGCAACGGCTTTTCCAGAAAACGGTTGGCATCCACGATGAGCGCGCGGCGCATCTGCGCGACGGCTTGGGTCCAGTACAATTCACGAAACGCGGGCCACTCGGTGCAGACCACGGCGGCGTCGGCTTGCAGCAATGCGGCGTCGGCGCTGGCGGCAAGTGTGACGCCGTCCAGTTCGGGCGAAGATTTTTTAATCGCCGGATCAAAGGCGACGACGTGCGCGCCTGCTTTGACGAGTTGCTGGCAAAGTTCCACCGCGTTGCTGCGGCGGAGCGTATCGGTGTTCGGCGTGTACACGAGGCCGAGGATGGCGATGGTTTTGCCGCGCACGTCGCCGAGGCGCGACTGGAGTTTGCGGAAGGCCCAGCCGCGATGGAGATCGTTGCTCTCCTTGATTGCGGGAATGAGCGAGAGCGATTCGCCGCGCGCCGCGCCGAGCTTGGAGAGGGTCACGACATCGCGCGCGAGCGTGCCGCCAGCGAACGGTCCGCCCGGCCCGAGATAGGCGCGCGGACCGATGCGCGGTTCGCTCTTGAGACCGGCGGCGACTTCCTTCGCATCCGCGCCCGCGTGTTCGCAGAGGCGCGCGATCTCGTTGATGAAGGTGATGCTGACGGCGAGGAAGGAATTGAGCGCGTGCTTCACCATCTCCGCCGATTCGGTGCGCATGAACTGCACCTGCGCTGCGAAAGGCTTGAACAGTTGTTCGAGCAACGCCCGCTTCGCGTCCGTACGGATGCCGACGACGGCGCGGTCGGCTTTCTCGAAGGCGTCAATGGCTTTGCCCAGCCGCAAGTTTTCTGGCGAGCAAGCGAAGTGCAGTTGCGGGAATTCCTTCTCCAGCAGCGCGCAACTCCCGACGGGAAGCTGAGAGGAAATCAGCACCAGTGCGCCCGACGGCAAATGTGGCAATGCGCGACGCGCACGTTCCAAAACAAACGCCACATCCGACTCGTCGCCGTCATTCACCGGCGTGTCGTAGCACATCCACAGCACGTCGGCGTTGGCGCAGGCGGCTTTCGCATCGGTGGTGAAGCGCAAAGAATTCTTCGCGAGACCGGCGGCCAACAGTTCGTTCAGCCCCGGCTCGGCCAGCGGCGCGCGGCCTTGTTGCAAGCCCGCGACCACGGCGTCATCGAAGTCGAATCCCGTCACGTCGAAGTGTTTCGCGCAGCACGCGGCGGTCACGGAGCCGAGGTGCCAGAGGCCGAGGACGGTGAGGTTCATGGGAAAAAGTTCACACGGGACGTTGCGCCAGCACGAGATACTGCGCGCCGAGCGGCAGCGCGCGGAACAGCTTCTCCAGCCCGCGCAAAAAGCGCAGCGCGCGCGGGAAGAAGAAAAGAAAATCGGTGTGAAGCACTTGGAAGCCCGCGTCGCGCAGCAGTCGGGCCGACTCGGGCGGCGAGAGCATGATGGCTTCCCGGTCAAAAGGAATGCGGCTCATGATGTAGCGCGTGCCGGGGTTCCAAGGATTGTTCTCCCAGAGCGCGAACACGCCGCCGGGCCGCAGGGAATTAAAAATGTAGCGGACGGCTTTGGCGCGCTCGGTGGGCGGGATGTGGTGGAACACGCCGTTGCAAAAGGCGAAGTCCATCTCACCAGCCGGGACAAAGTCGTCGCAGAGCCGGAACTGGACGCGGTCCGAGATGTGAAGTTTGCGGGCGACCTCCAGGGATTTGGCCGAGACTTCGAGGCCGGTCAATTGCTCCAGTCCATTCAGCGTCAGCAGGAACGGCGTGGCCGTACCGGTGCCGCAGCCGAAGTCCAGCGCGCGCTGCGGTTGAAAAGATTTCGCGGCGAAGCGGCGGGCCAGCCAGTCCACGCGGGCCTGGGCGAAGTATTCTTTCGGCTCGCCGGAGATCGCGATGCCCTTCTCCAACGCCTCGTCGTAGTTCTCGGCGAACTCGTCGAACTCCGGATTTTTGTAGCGGGGCGACTGGCTCATCGGCGTTGCATCCCGAGCAGGCTGATGAAGAAGCTCGAGAAAATGGTTTGCACCGCCAGCGTCGTCAGCGTCGCGCCGGGAATGACGACGCGCATCATGCGTGCGTAGTCGAGATGGCCGAAGCCGGTGAGCCGCCACTGGTTCACGGCCCAGAGCAGCAGCGCCATGCCGAAGGCGAGCACGATGGCGGCGGCGATCAGGCCGCGTTCGAGGTTCACGACTTTGAAAAAAGATTCCAGCCGCAGGTCGCGCGGCATGAGTCCTTCATTGACGGCAAAAGTTTTCGTGAAGATGGCGAAGACCACGGACTGGTAGCCGGTGATCAGCCCGAGGCTGGCGAAGAGCAGCGAGTGGGCGTCGAAGCCAACGCCGCCGAAGGTCACGCGCGAGAGCACGAGTCCGTAGCCGATCAGCCCTAGGAAAACGAGCACTAGGCCGGGCGTGAGAAACAGCCAGCGCGGACTGTAGAGGATGAAGAACCGCAGCGTGCGCCAGCCGTCGCGAAAGGTTTTCAGATGCGGCGCGTGCGACTTGCGGCCGTCGGGATGGAGCGTGATGGGAACCTCGGCGATGCGCGCGCCGTAGAGGCTGGCCTTGATGATCATCTCCGTGGCGAACTCCATGCCGGTGCAGCGCAGTTCGAGCCGTTCGTAGAGTTCCTTGGTGAAGCCGCGCAGGCCGCAATAGATGTCGTGCGTGGGCGCGTGAAACCACCAGCGCGCCATGAGGGTGAACATGGGGTTGCCCCACCATCGGTGCAGGAACGGCATGGCGCCGGGTTTGATTTGCCCGCCGCCCCACGGCAGACGGCAGCCTTGGACGAGTTCGGCGCCGGCGCGGAGCTGTTCGACGAATTTGATAATCTCGAGGAAGTCGTAGCTGTCATCCGCATCGCCCATGATGACGTAGCGGCCCCGGGCGGCGGCGATGCCACCCATCAAGGCGTTGCCGTAGCCGCGCGCGGACACGGGAACCACGCGCGCGCCGGCGTTCGTGGCGATGGCTTGGGAACCGTCGGTGCTGCCGTTGTCGGCGATGATCACCTCGGCGGAGAGTCCGGCGGCGGCAATGGCCCGCTGCGCTTTCTCGATGCAAGTAAGCAGCGTGTCCGCCTCGTTCAGGCAGGGCATCACGATGCTGAGTTCGATGGGTTCGCTCATGGGCGCTCGGTTTTGTCCGGCGCATGTTGCACACAATTTTGCGCGAGCGAAATCATTTCGAGGCGGGCCCGGCGGAAGGCAGGCGCAGGAGATGGCATTCCAGCACCGGCAAGTCCGGCCCGAAGGAGCGGCGCATGGTGGCGATCAACTCGGCGTCGTACCTTTGAAGCCAGTCTTCCAACCGCAGATTGGAGAACTGAAGCGCGCCCGCATCCACGAGGAGATAAGTGACGCCGAGCACACGCAGGCGGTCAGGCGCGTCCTCGGCCCGCACATATTCCACGCGCCGTTCGCCGAGGGGAAACCAGAGCTGCCGGTCCAGACCGCCGATGCGCGTGGCGTAGCCGATGACTTTTTCCGTCGCAGGAATTTTCTCCAGCAGGCCTGCCTCCAGCGGCTCGGAGAGGCTGGCCGGGAACCGGTAGGCCGGGCCGATTTTTTGCACCAGTTTGGAGTGGGGAAATTGCTGCTCCAGAATCTTGGCCGTGGTTTGCATCGGCCACACCGGACGCTGGCGGGAGAAGACCACCATCAGCGTGGTCAGGATCATTCCGGCCAGCGCGGCCCGCCGCCACCAGCGTGAGCGCACCACGCGGACCTGCCCAGCGCCGAGCAGAAACGTGGGCAGCAGAAATGGGTAGTAGGCGGCCAGATAACGCGGCGCGTTCCAACTGCCCACCTTGGCCATGAACAGCAGCAGCAGGCACCACGACGCGGCGCGGATTAGCCGGGGCGCGCTCCGCCAAGAGCTGGGTGTGAGTTTCTGCGCGCCGCGCTTTTTCCAGCCGGCTAGGAACGCGACGAGCACGAGCAGCGAGACGACGATGCCCAGCGCGGCCGTTTGTTCCGCCGCTGCGCGCGGCATATTGGCGAACATTTCAAACGAGCGGAACGGTTCGCCCCAGGAGGATTGAAGGAACTCCGTGCGCACCACGTTCCACTGATTGGCGAACGGAAACACCGGCGGCATGAAGTTGTAGAGGGTCAGCACGAACGCATTTCCTGCGACGCCTATGAGCGGAGACGCGGGCTGAAGCGACTGCGCCGGAGACCACCCCGTCCAGTAGCCGGTGTAATAAAGATCGAGTCCAATCATCGGCGCGGCGGAGGCGCTCAACGCCAGCAACGCCACGCCGAGCGACGCGACCGGACGCCGCCACAACAAGCGCAGAGCGGGCCAGACGGCGATCACTCCGAGCAGGGCCAGCGGGAGGTTCGTCTGCTTCGTGCCGGTGATCAGCGCGCCGGCGAGGAGGGAAAACCACACGTCCGCCAGCCGTCCGCTCTGGCGCGCGCGCATTCCGAAATAGACGGCGGCCAGGCTGTACACGGCGGCGAACTGATCGTTGCCTAGGCCGCCGGCCTGCAAGCAATAGACCCAGCCGGAGGGCAGAATCCACATCCAGTTCCACGCCACCCGGCGGTTCACGCCGAGCTGTTTCAACACGCCAAAGACCAGTCCCGGCAGCAGAACGTACGAACAGGCGTTGACGAGAAACAGCCCGCGGTCGGTGCGCGTGAGCGCCAGCAGCGGCGCGGTCAGCCATTCAAAGCCGCAACTGATGACATTCAGCCGCTGATCCCAGGCGTGAATCCAGTGCCATTGCCCGGCGGACAGCCAGTGCAACACGCGCGGCGTCCGGTACTGCAACGCGTCGGCATGAACGGGCGGGTGCAGAAGTCCGCCCACCACCACCGCTGTCGCCAAGATGAAAAACACGAGCGGCAACGCCCGGCGAAAACGGCGGCGACGGTTGAAGATTCGTTGCCATCGTGCGCGCCACGGACGTTCGGCAAACGCCGCCCGCGCCCACCAAACCATTCCCGCCCCGAGCAGCGCCAGAACCACCGCGTATCCGGCGGCGTCCAGACGTTGCAACAGCGACAAGCCCCATCCTGCCGAGCACATCACGGCGGAGAACACGAGCCACGCGCGAACCAGGTTGAGCATGTGAGGCTGGTCTTGGGTGAAGCTACGGTTTCGTCGCCAGCATCAGCATCGCCGATGTTTTGCAGCCCAAGGCTGCGCGCATTTTGTCGAAGGCGGTGAAGGCCGCGAGGGCGGGCAGACCTTTGAACGGATCAAACCAGCGGGCCAGGCCCGGTCGGGGCGTGCCGTGGTAACGCAGCCAGTGATGCAGCGAATACATCCAGAAGGAATGGCCCGTCTGGTAGCGCGTGCCGATGACTTTCAAGCCGCGATCCTCCAGCAGTCGCGCGAGCGTCTGGGCGCGAAACAAATTCCAGTGCCGGGGAATGTGGTAGCCGCCCCAGTAGGTTTTGTGAAACCGGCGCGCGTCCAGGCTGTCGAGATTAGGCGTCTCCACCGCGAACACGCCGCCCGGGGCGAGCCAGCCCGCCGCCCGTTCCACCACGGCGGACGGATCATCCACATGCTCGATGACGTGGAACATCGTGATCACATCCAGCGCGTTCGCGGGAATGCGCTGGCAGTCTTCCACGCGTTCGCAATGGGCCTGAAACCCTTCGCGCCGCAGCGGGGCCACCACCTTCTCGTCCAGTTCGAGTCCGTAATTGCTGCTGCGCGGCACGCCGAGTTTTTCCATCGAGCGCAGGAAGCGCCCGTCGCCGCAGCCGATGTCGAGGAAGCTGCGCGGCGCGCGGCCCAGCGCGGCGACGATGCCCTGCAACTTGCGGCGGTCGAGCAGCGCCTTCGCCTTCACCGCGATGGAGTTGATGTTGCTCGCGTAATTGTAGGCGTAGTAGTGCGGCGGATAAATGACCGGCAAGGTGGCGATGGCCGGGCGGGGGTGCAGCCACACATGCGTGCAAGCGCGGCATTCGACGAACTGCCACTCGTTCGCGCAGGTCAGGAGTTCGTAATCAAAGCCCGAGGCGAAGTTGGAAAATGTTTCCCCGCCGCACACCGGGCAGCGCGGAATCGGCTCCACGGCGATGAGCGGCGCACCGCACTGTTGAAACTCGGCGGGTGGTGAGGAAGCGTGCGCCATCTTACGATCCGGTGGCCGCGCGGCGGCATTCCGGCAAGGGCAGCGCGAAGTAGTAGCGCAGCAGAAAACCCAGATACGAGCCGCGCCATTCCAGACTTTGCGCCGCCGGCAAGGCCCGGATTTCGCGGTCCGCCACCGGCAGGTTGTAGTAGGGAATGGAAGTCCAGAGATGATGCGCCGCGTGACAGTTCATGTTCATCGGCGCGAAGAAAATCCGTTCGAGCGGATGACTCGTGAAGGTGATGAGCCGATGTTCGTCCGCCTTGACGTCCGACTCCGCGTGCGCGTGTTCGAGAAAGGAGCGGAGCAAATCGCCAAGGTAGGCGTGAACATAAACCGGCAGCAGCCACAGCACCGGGAAAGCCCACCAGCCGATGGCCCACGTCAGCCCGCCCACCAGCGCCACCTGCCAGCCGAGGAGAATCATCACGTCCCGACCGGTGTAACGGCGCGGCGCTCCGGCCTCCGCGCTGCGGGCCGGGGCTTTCTTTTTCAGGAACACGTTGCGCAGGGCCGGATACAAATTCGCCAGCCCGCTCAGGAAGCCGAGGTATTCGGGCCGCGTGGATTTGTTGAAGCACGCGTGCTTGTGCCGGTCGGGATCAAGTTCCGTCGAGAGGTGGAGATGATGTTGAAGATGGTTGCGGTTGTTGATCCGGGTGATGGCTCCAATGGGTCCGAAGATGAACAGGTCGCAGAACAAATCATTCGTCCGCTGATCGCCGAAGACGCGCCGGTGCATCCCGTCGTGGCCGATGATGAACAGCCCGTAGTAACGCGTGCCGACGAGCGGAATGGCGATCAGCACCGTCCACCAGGCGGGGTGCCAAGCCACCAAGGCCCACGCGAGAATGATCCCCGTCCACATCCAGGCCGTGTCCAACACCGCGCGCCCCGGACGCAGCCGGCTCAGCTCGCGGACGCGCTGGGGAGAAAGCAGCGCGGAACGATAAACGCGGTAGATGCTGGTCCCGCCCGCCTCGGGAGCGTCAGTTTCAGGAGCCGCTCCGGCCTGGTTTTCCAGCGGCAGCTCGTTGTGGGCGGTGGCGGACATTCGGTTGTTCCCTAGTACGGGAAACGGGATTTTGGGTAAAGTTCAGTTTTGGCCCGCGAGCATCGCCCGCCGTCAAACGTGACCGCGCTGTTCGTACACCCAGCGGTTCGCCTGCAACCATTGCAGCGTGCGCCCGATGCCTTGCTCGATGGAGAGTTTCGGTGCCCAGCCGGTGGCGCGGACTTTCGCGGTTTCGAGGAAGATGAACGGATTGTCGCCGACCCAACCGCGGTCGCCGCCGGCGTATTCGAGACGCGGATTCAACCCCAGCGTCTTGCAGATGAACCCAATCGAGTCCTTCACCTGCACGTAATGATCGGTGCCAAGATTGAAAACTTCGACGCGGTGCTTCGCCTTCTTCGCGAGTCCGGCATTCATCACATGCTGCATCGCGGCGAGGCAGTCCTGCACGTAGAGGTAACTTTTCCGCGCGGTGCCGTCGCCGAGGACTTTCAGATACTCGGGATGCTCGGTGAGTTGCTTGTAGAAATCGAAGACGTGTCCGTGCGTGTAGCGCTCGCCGAGAATCGAGACGAAGCGGAAGACGTAGCCCTCCAGTCCGAAGCCTTCGCAGTAGGCGTGAATCAGCGTCTCGCCCGCGACCTTCGACGCGGCGTAGAGCGAAGTCTGGATCGGGAAGGCGAGATTCTCCGGCGTGGGAATAATCTCCGCCTCGCCATAGACGCTGCCGGTGGACGAGAACGCGATGACCTTCGCGCCGCTCGCGCGCATCGCTTCGAGCACGTTGAAAGTGGCGATGGTGTTCTGGTCCAAATCCTTGCGCGGATGATTCAGGCCGAAGCGCACGTCGGCGTTGGCGGCGAGGTGGAACACGGTGTCGCAGCCGGCCATCGCGGCGGTGAGCGCGGGCAGGTCGAGATTGTCGCCGCGCACGAGCTGGTAGTTCGGATGCTTCAGCGCGTTTTCCACGAAGCGTTCCTGGCCGGTGGAGAAATTGTCCCAGCCCACGACTTCCTTGCCCTGCGCGAGCAGGTCATCCACGAGCGAGCTGCCGATGAAACCGGCCGCGCCGGTGACGAATATTTTTTTCACAAGTTGAGTTAAATCCTGAAATCAAATGCTGCGCCCCGTCACTGGGGACGCGTTTCCAGCCAGTGCAAGACTGCGCCCACGCGCTCCACGGCCATCTTCTCGAAGCTGAATTTCTTCGACCGCTCCAGTCCCACCGCGCCGAGCCGCTGGCGCAGCGACTCATCCTCGTATAAACGGCGCAGCGTGCGGGTGACAAGTTCCCGGTTGTGGAAGTCCACGATCACCGCCGCCTCGCCCGCGATCTCGTGCATGATGGGAATGTCTTGCAGCAAACACGGCGTCGCCGAGGCGAGCGCCTCGGTGGTGGTGCGGCCGAACGTTTCCTCGCGGCTCGGCAGCACGTAGGCCAGCGCGTGACGGTAGAGCACGGGCAGCCACTTGAAATCAATCCAGCCCAACATGCGCACGTTCGCCTCGATGCCGCGCGCGCGAATCACGTCTTCGGCGGCGGCCTTCCCGCCTTCCCAATCGCCGCCGACCATCACCACTGGCATCTTCGCGCGCAGTTCCGCCGGCAGATCGGCGTAGGCTTCGAGGAAGAGCGGGGCCTGCTTGTAGCGATAAAAATTCGAGGCCCAGAACAGGTAGCCGGGTTCGAGGCCGAGTTCCTTTTTCAACGCCGCGACTTCGCCCGGCTCCTGCGTCGGCGTGTATTCGGTCTGCGTGCCTTCGTGGCTGACGATGAGCTTGTTCGTGGAGATCGGATACGCGGCGCGCAGCTTGGACGCGGCGAAGCCGGAATTCGTGATGACCAGCGCGGCCTTGCGCACGCCGTGCGAGCAGGTGCGCTCGCGATAGACCTGGCGGACGAAACCGACTTTGTTTTCGCGCGAGAGAAATTGCAGCGAGTTCACGCCCATGAACACCGGCAGCGGCGCGCGAATCGGCGAGAAGCCGATGGTGAACAGCCCGGCGCAGCCGAGCCGCTGTGCGTGCGGGCCGACCTTGAAATGATCCGCGATCAGACGCTCCTGGATGCGGTCGTTGGCCGGGTAGTCGCGCACGTACTGCAGGCGCGGATGCACCAGATCAATCTCCTGTGTCGGCCCTGCGAAGACGACCCATTCCAGCTCGGGAAAATAATTCAGCGAGTGCAGCAGATACTCGCGGAAGAACGTGGTCAGCGCGGTCTGTCGTTGCGGATTCTCGCAGAGGAAAGTGAACGCCAGCTTCACGCGCGGGCGCGTGGCGGTCGGCACCGGAGGCGGAAAGCTCCGCACCGGCGCGCGGAATTCCGGAGCCAGCGCCGCAGCGCGCGCGGCGGTGAGCGCGTCCACCGTGCGCTCCGCAACCTGCGACCACTGATGGCGCGCGAGGAGTCTGTCGCTCCAAGTGGAAATCAATTCCGGGGTCGCAGCCAGCGCGTCGTTCATTGCGCGTTGGAACGATGAGTAATCCGAATTGGAAAACGCCAGCCCGGTGTCGCCCACCGCCTCGCGCGTCGGCGGCAGCGAGGAGAAGACCGCTGCCGCGCCCGCCAGCGTGGCTTCCAGCGGCGGCATTCCGAAACCTTCGTGGTCGGAAAAATACGCCAGCACCCGCGCGCGTTGCAGCAGTTCACGGTACGCTGGCTCATCCAAACGCTCGGCGTGATGCCAGCCCGGTCGTTTTGGGAACGGGGTGTTCTCCGGCAGGCTGCCCACCAGATCGATCTGGCCGTTGAACCCGCTCTCGTCCTGCCAGCGTTGCAGCCACGCGACCGCAAGGTCGGTGCGCTTGTGCGGCCAGCGGCTCGTGAGCGCCACGATGCGGTTCTCGCGCGGGAGATGCAGCTTGAGCGGGCGTTCAAACCCAATGCCGACGCAATGCACGCGCGGCTCGGGCAGTGCGTGCTTGCGCGCCACGCGCCGCACTTCGTTCGCGGTGAACTCGGTGTTGGTGAGAATCAACTGCGCCTCGCGCAGCGTCGCGAGCATGGAGCGGCGGAAGTAGTGGCCTTCAAACGGCGGCCCCTCACCCGGATACTCCTGCGCGTACACGTCGTGCATCATGTCATGCACATACACCGCGAGACGAATGGGCGGACGGCGCAGAAACGACGCGAAGCCTTTTGGCAGCAGCAGCCATTCGTTGCCCGTTTGCCGCGCCTCGGAATAGACCTGCCATTGATCCCACAGGATGCGCTCGACGCGTCCGCCGATGGCGCTCTCGCAATGTACGCGCTGCGTGGCGGGCGGCAGCGAGAGCAGCGGTTGCAGCGCGTGATTGCCGAGGACGGTGAGATGCGCGAGGCGCGGCTCGCGGGCCAGCGCGTGCGCGAGCTGGAGCGAGACGTTGAAGATGCCAATGGACTTGGTGCGCGCGAAATCCTGATCGGCGAGCGAATAGGTGAGCGACAGCGGCGTCATCGCAGTCAGGGGGAGCGCAGATTTTCCAGTCCGCAGCGAGCCTCGATCACGGAGCGTTTCCACCTGGTCGAGAACTGTCGGCCAATGGCGCGTCGCTGCGGACAAGAATGTCCGCGCGCCGGGACGGAAGCCGAGCCGCGCGTCTTCACTCCTGCTCCATCACCTTCACCTTGCCCGCCAGCTTGTCGGTGACTTTCTGCAAGTCCGCCTCGACCATCAGCTTCACGAGTTCGGTGAATTTCGTCTTCGGCTCCCAGCCGAGCTTCTGCTTCGCCTTGCTGTAATCG
>JANOAY010000297.1:0-7208 GCA_031411375.1 Pedosphaera sp.
GCGTGCTGCGGCTGGGCTCCGCCACAGCCGCGCTCCAATGCGAGTTTTCAAAAGTCTGCGCCCTTTGAACTCATTGCCCCACACCCGCGTCACAGGTAGCGTCCGCGCCGAAGCACTGGCGAATGAAATTCTTGCTCACACTGTCCGTCGTCCTGAGCCTCGCGTTCGCGCGCGCGGCCGGCGCCGTGGATTACGCGCGCGACGTGCTGCCGATTCTTTCCGACAAGTGCTACCACTGCCACGGCCCCGACGAGACCGGGCGCAAGGCCAAGCTCCGCCTCGACACCAAGGAAGGCGCGCTCCGCACGAAGGAACCCATCGTCATCCCCGGCCAAAGCCACGCGAGCGAACTCATCAACCGCATCACCACGACCAACCTCGACGACCTGATGCCGCCCACAGACTCGAACCGCAGTCTCACACCGAAGCAGATCGCCACGCTCAAGCAGTGGGTGAACGAAGGCGCGAAGTGGGGCGTGCATTGGGCGTTTGTGGCACCGGTGAAACCGGAGGTGCCGCAGATCAGTAAAAAAGTAATCAGTAAGTCAGTTATCAGTGAGGCGAACGGGCGGCCCACTGATGCACTGATGACTGACTTA
Organism: Pedosphaera sp.; assembly: GCA_031411375.1. GTDB lineage: Bacteria > Verrucomicrobiota > Verrucomicrobiia > Limisphaerales > SIBH01 > JANNGC01. Next base: position 600 of record JANOAY010000297.1, read on the forward strand.
CTGATTACTAAAAACCCCATTGACGCCTTCATCCTCGCGCGGCTGGAAAAAGAAAAACTCGCGCCCGCGCCGGAGGCGAATCGCGAGACGTGGTTGCGCCGCGTGTCCTTTGATCTCACCGGCCTGCCGCCGACGCTGAAGGAGTTGGATGAATTTCTCACCGACGCCTTGACGAACGCCCACGAGCGCGTCGTGGATCGCCTGCTTGCATCACCGCGTTTCGGCGAGCGCATGGCGACCGAGTGGCTCGACCTCGCACGCTTCGCCGACACGCACGGCTACCAGTCGGATCGATTCCGTCCCGTCTGGCCTTATCGCGACTGGGTGATCAAGGCGTTCAACGAAAATTTGCCGTTCGATCAGTTCGTGACGTGGCAACTCGCGGGCGACCTGCTGCCGAACGCGACCAAGGAGCAGCGTCTCGCCACGGCGTTCAACCGCCTGCACAACCAGAACGAGGAAGGCGGCATCGCGGAAGAAGAGTATCGCGTCGCCTACGTGGTGGACCGCGTGAACACCTTCAGCACGGCCTTTCTCGGCCTCACCACCGAATGCACGCGCTGCCACGATCACAAATACGACCCGCTCACGCAGAAGGATTTCTACTCGCTCTTCGCCTTCTTCCAGAACGTGGATGAGTCCGGCCAGACCAGCTACTTCACTGACTCGACGCCCGTGCCTTCCCTGCTGCTCTCGACCGATGAGCAGGACAAGAAGCTTGTTGAGTTGAACCAGAAGATTGTGGCGAAGGAATCAGAGCTGGCGGCGCTGCGTGAAACCGCGCGAGCGGAGTTCGAGAAAACTTCTCCGCCCTCCACCAACGCGGAAATTGCCGGACTCGTCGCGCATTTCTCGTTCGATGAAATGATCTCGAACAAGGTGGCGAATCTCGCCGGAACCAACTTCGCGCGCGCCCACGAGAAACCTTCGCTCGTGCCGGGGCGCGAAGGACAAGCCGTGGAGTTAAGCGGTGAGAACGGCTTCAGCTTCGGCACGATTGGCCACTTCAACCGCGCCAGCGCCTTCACGCTCTCGCTCTGGTTGCAGACGTCCACGAACGCGCCGCGCTTTGTCGTCCTGCATCACAGCAAGGCGCCCATTGACGCGGGCAGCCGTGGCTACGAACTGCTTTTGGAGAACGGCCGAGTCGCGTTCGGCCTGCATCACATGTGGCCGGGCAATTCGCTGAAAGTCGCCAGCAAAAAATCTTTGACCACGAACCGGTGGACGCACGTCGCCGTGACTTACGACGGCTCCAGCCACGCACACGGCGTGCGTGTCTTCATCAATGGCGTGGCGGCGGAAGCGGAAGTGGTGCGCGACAATCTGTGGAAGGACATCACCTACGGCGGTGGCGAGCCGGAGCTGACGCTGGGCAATCGCTTCCGGGACAACGGCTTCAAGGGCGGGCGCGTGGATGACTTGCGCGTACATGACCGCGCGCTGACCGCGCTCGAAGTGGCGCGCGTCGCAGGCATGGATGCGAAGCCGGCGCGTGAAGATCAGTTCGAGCATTTCTTCGCCACGCAATTCGCGCCCGCGCGCGCTGTGCAAAAAGAACTGCTAGCCGCGCGCCACGAGCAGCGCAAGTTCATCAATCCCCTTCCTGAAATCATGGCCATGCAGGAACTGCCGCAGCCGAAGCCCGCGTTCCTGCTCAAGCGCGGCGCGTATGATTCGCCGGGCGAGCGCGTCTTCGCGAACACGCCGGGCGTGCTCCCGCCGTTCCCCGCGAGCCAGCCCACAAACCGCCTCGGCCTCGCGCGCTGGCTGCTCCAACCCGATCATCCGCTGATGGCGCGCGTCACGGTGAACCGTTTCTGGCAGATCATGTTCGGCAAAGGATTGGTTGAGACGAGCGACAACTTCGGCAGCCAGGGCGCGCAGCCCACGCACCCCGAGTTGCTCGACTGGCTGGCGCGTGAATTCGCGGATCACGGCTGGGACACGAAACGCTTTCTCAAAACTCTGGCTCTCTCCGCCACGTACCGTCAGTCCTCGCAAGGTTCACCGGAACTGCTCGCGCGTGATCCGGCGAACCAACTTCTCGCGCGCGGCCCGGCGCGCAAGCTCACCGCCGAAATGCTGCGCGACCAGTCGCTCGCGCTCAGCGGACTGCTCGTGGAAAAAACCGGCGGTCCGAGCGTGAAACCGTATCAGCCTGCCGGACTCTGGGAGATCGCGATGGGGAAACCAAATTACGATCAGGGGCACGGCGATGATTTGCACCGCCGCAGTCTCTACACCTACTGGAAGCGCACCGTGCCGCCACCCACGATGATGGCGTTCGACGCCGCCGACCGCAGCTATTGCAGCGCGCAACGCCAGTCCACCAGCACACCGCTCCAGGCGCTCGCGCTGCTCAACGACGTCCAAATCACCGAGGCCGCGCGCCATCTGAGCCAGCGCATGTTGAACGAGGGCGGCCCGCGCGACGACGAGCGCGTGGCGTGGATGTTTCAGGCGACGACGAATCGCAAACCCACGTCGCGCGAACTGCCGGTGTTGAAACAACTGCTGGCCGAACAGCGCGCGATCTTCACCGCCAACACCAATGCCGTCGCGCAGTTGCTGAAAGTGGGCGAGGCGAAAAATAATCCGGCGCTGGATTCCGTGGAACTCGCCGCCGGCACCGTGCTCGCGCAGGCGCTACTGAACCACGACGGCGCGGTGATGCGGCGGTAAAGCGTTTCCCAGCCCGGGAGCACCGGCAGCCTTGCCGGCGCGAAGACGTGCTGGGGGCCAGAAACACGCCGGTTGGAAGCCGACGCTTCCAGGAACCGCTCACGGAATCCCCGCGTTGCGCCACGTCTCGGTCACGCCCCAGAGGTTGACCGGCTGGATCGAGGCCCAGTGTTTGAGGTGGCGCGCGCTGCCGTCGGCAAAGGCGAAGTTCGAACCGCCCTTCTGGGCGGCCGCCGAGGCCGACTTCATGTGCTTGTCGTGATCCACTTCGCTGAAATCGTTGCTGGCCAGATTCCCCGGATCGACCTCCATGAAATCCATGTAGAAGTGGATCGAGGTCGGAACCTTCTCCCCGAACAGAATCGTGTCGCTGGTGTTTTTGATCGCCGCCTCCGGCAGCCGCTTCCCTTCGAGGGCCGAGATGGAACTGAGCGGGGCAAGGGCGTCGAAGTAATCGTTCCACCCGTTCACAATGTAACTGCGCGGCGCACGGTCATCGTTTGAATGCGCGGAGGAGTTGCTCAACGGCGTCAGATCGCTCGGGCAGACCAGGACTTTCAAATCTTTGTAGTAGTCGCGGAGCTGCGCGGGCCAGCTTCCGCCGGGCACGCCATTGATGGTGCGGACCGGTTGCAAGCCCTCGTTGTCGTCGGTGAACATCTGCATCGAGAGGCCGAGCTGGCGCAGGTTGTTCACGCAGGAGATGCGCTTGCCAGACTCCTTCGCGCGCGCCAGCGCGGGCAGCAACATGCCCGCGAGAATGGCGATGATGGCGATGACCACCAGCAGTTCAATCAATGTGAACGCGCCCGCGCCGGGACGGATTTCTTTGTTCAGTTTCATGCGTTTCCTTTTTGTGCGTTTCATTTTTTCAACTCGCGCGCTCGCTGCGATGCGAACCCGCGCCGGTCGAGGAACCGAAAAAATGTTTTTCCAAGAACGCTGGCGAATAATCATCGGCTCGCAACGTCAACACATCCCATGACGAAGCAGAGCATCACCTTGATCACCGTGGCCATGTTGTTGGCCGGCGTGTACGTCGCCTTTTTCACCGACTGGTTCGTGAAGCCGCAAATTCAAATTCTTCCCCAGATCCGCCCGCCACAACGCGGCGTGAAAGTGCTGCCCGGCGACGTGCCGGTCTATCCGGTGACGTTCGCTTTCGACCGCCAGTACAAATTCACCGAAATCAAAGTCGTGGCCGTGGACGACGAGAAGACGAACAAGTACCCGCACGCGGTCTGGCACATGATCTCGGACTCGAACTCAGTGCCGACGAAAGCGCTGCTCTACGGCGCGAAATTACGCGGCATGAAACCCAAGGTGCCGCGCGCGGAGCCGGATCAGTTGGAGGCAGGCGTGAGTTACAAACTGTATCTCACGGCGGGCAAGGCCGTGGGCGAGGTGAAGTTCCAGACGCACGAAGTCGTGAAGCCGTCGCAGTAGGAAGGAAAGTTGTTTTGGCCCGAAAGTCCGCGCCTGTTTTCATTCACGGTTGACCGGTTCGTCCGCGCGGACCACGACGAAGAAAGAATCCTTGCTCGGCTGTTCGCCGCCGAGGATGGCCATGCCGCCTTGCCCGGGCTGACGCGCCTTGGTCAACAGGCCGCTCTTGCGGAACAGGCGCACCTCGAACTCGCCGGTCTTGAGCCGCTCGATTTCCAGCGTGCGGTCGTCGGCGAGCGCCAGCTTGGTGACTTTGGCCGGATCGAACTCGACCTTCCGCCGCTCAGTCTCCCAGTAATGTTTCCAGCGGAAGACGGGCGAAAGTTTGGCGGCGAGCTTGGGGCCGATTTCCTTGTGCGCGGGGTTCGAAGGCTTGTCCTGATCACAGCCGAGAATGACCTGCACGTAAAGCGTGCGCATCTCGGGGGCGGCGGCGCAAAGCAGCGCCGTGCAAAGGAAAGCCAGCAGCAAAGTCGGGCGGAGCATAGTGGCTGTTCGACGGCGCGGAAGGCGCGGAACTTCAAGGCGGGGTTAAAATTTCAAAATCCAAATCCCAAACAAATTCCAATTGCTCAAATTCCAAACGGAGCGTCCCGGCCGGTGCGATCCGCCTGATTAGAATATTGCAGCCTTGGAATTTGTTTGGGATTTGAACTTTGGGTTTTGGAATTTCCGGTCCCAAAATCCACCGCGCTACTTCGCCCCGTACACGCCCTTCTCCGAATACTTTCCATCGTACGAGTAGGAGTAGTAAGGGTCGTAGCCGCCGGTGAAACGGCGGCGGGCCTGGCGGTTCAGGATCACGCCCGCGAGCGGAGCCTCGGCTTTGTAGAGCAGTTCCACGGCGCGGCCCACGGCCTTGCGCGGCGTCTTGCCGGAACGCACCACGAGGCACGCGGTCTGGATGTGGCGCACCATGAGCAGCGTGTCGCTCACGGCGTGAATGGGCGCGGAGTCCACGACCACGCGGTCGAAGTGCTGGAGCGCCTCCGCGATCAAGGTGTCGAAATTTCCCTGCGCGAGCAACTCGGCGGGATTCGGCGCGAGCGTCCCGGCGGGCAGGTAGAAAAATTTCTCGTGGCCGTGCTGCTGGATCAGTTCGTCAAACTTTTTCTGTCCCGTCAGGTAGTCGGTCACGCCGGGGCGGCGTGGGCCGTCGGGGACCAGAGACTTTTCAATCGCCGGGCGGCGCAGGTCGCCGTCAATGACCAGCGTCTTCAAGCCCTGTTGCGCGAGCGCGAGAGAGAAGTTCAGCGAGCAGAAAGTTTTCCCCTCCTGCGGCAGCGCGCTGGTGAAGAGGAAGGTGCGCCGGTCTTCCGCACGGCCCAGCATGGCCACCGACGTGCGCAAGGTGCGGAACGCCTCGGCGGAGGGATTCTGGGCATCGTTGCTGACCACGAGCACGTTCGCGCCTTTGGGCGCCCGGGGCACGGTGCTGAGCACGGGCAGGTGCAGATATTCCTCCGCGTCATCCACGGTCTTGAGCGAGCTGTCGAGCGCGTTCAGGCCGAGCGCGAGCAGCACGCCGAAAATGATTCCAAGGACGGTGCCACGAATCATCAAGCCTTGTTTGTCCGGCGAGAATGGCAGCGCGGGCGCGGTGGCCTTGGTGTTCAACTGCACCTTGCTGGGTTTGAGTTCGCGGGTCAGCGCAGCTTCCTTCAACCGCTGCTGCACCGCGTCATAAAGCGAGCGGTTGCCTTCCACGTCGCGGGCAAGGCGCTGGTATTCGGTCAAATCTTTCGTGAGCTGGCGCGAGGTTTCCTCCTGGCGCGCGAGTTCCTCCTGCAAGGCCTTCTCCGAGGCGGTCGCGCTCTCGTAGGCGGAGCGGAAACTTTGCGGCACCTTCAACACGGCGTTGGTCAGAGCCGTGCGCCAGGTGTCCATCTCCTTCTCCATCTGGATGTATTTCGGATGCGCGAATTTGTAGCGGCCTTTGAGGCTGGCGAAATCGCTGTCAAGCTTGGTGAGCGAAGCCCGTGCTTGCGCCACCGAGGAATCCGCCGTCACCGCCGGCACGACCAGCAGCGCCTCGACGTTCGTGCCGAGCTTCTCGACCTGCGCGAGTTCGGCGCGCAGGCGCAGGACCATTGAGTTCGCTTCGGTGAGCTTGCCGTTCAACTCTTTGAGGCGCGAGGTCACGATGTCGTTGCGCTCTTCGAGCGAGACGGACTTGGTGCGGTCCCGGAACGCCTGCAACGCGTTCTCCGTCTCCTCCATCTTGAGCTTCAAACGCCGACCTTCCTTGCTGAGAAAGCTCGTGGCCTCCTCGGACACGGCGGAGTTCTGCTCGTAGCCCAGCGTGACGTATTCGCTGATGACGGTGTTGGCAATCTTCGCGGCGAGATCAGGATTGCGGTGCACGACCGTGATGTCCATGAGGCGCGTGCCTTTGCGGAGCGTGACCTTCACCATGCGGTCGAGCATGGCGACGAGCTGCTCCTTTGTCGGCTCGGCGGGGCCATTATAGAACGCCGG
>JANOAY010000298.1:0-3634 GCA_031411375.1 Pedosphaera sp.
AATTCAGCGCGCAGAACATCCGGAGCGGCGCCACCGACGGCACGAACAACTTCTGGGCGGCGGGATCGGGCGGCGGCACGTTCTACTTTGGCTTCAGCGCGGGCACCAACACGATTCAGACCACCTCGGGGAACGGTCGCGTGGTGAGCGTCGTGAACGGCCACCTCTACTTCAGCACCGGCGCGGGCACGCGCGGCATTTATGGTTTTGTGGGCGGCGGTTTCCCGACGACCGCGACTGCAACGACGAATTTCATCAACACCGGAGCCAGTTCCAGCCCGTATGGCTTTGCCTTCAATGCTGCGAACACGGTCGCTTACATCGCGGATGATGCCGCCATCGCCAGCAACGGCGGCGTGCAAAAATGGACGAACTCCGGCACGGCCTGGACCCTGGCCTACATCGTCACGGCGACCCCGTCGCGTGCCGTCGCCGTGGATTGGAGCGGACCGAACCCGGTGCTCTATGCGACTACCACGACCAACAGCCTCATCACCGTGACCGACACGGGCGCGGCTTCGCCCGCGACGTTGCTCGTGAGCGGCACAAACAACACGGCGCTGCGCGGCCTCACCTTCGCGCCGCTCGGTGGCGTGTCCGCTCCGCTGATTACCGCGCAGCCGCAGAGCCTGACCAACGTCGCCGGCACGATGGCTGATTTCTCCGTGACCGCCAATGGTGCCGGCCTCGGCTACCAATGGTATTTCACGAACGCCCCCATTTTCGGCGCCACCAGCAGCAACCACAGCATCGCGTCTGTATCATCAGGCGACGCTGGCAATTACTTTGTCATTGTCAGCAACGCGGGAGGCTCGGCCACCAGCGCGGTGGCCACGCTCACCGTCCTCAACCCACCAGTCATTGCCCAGCCACCGGCCTCTCTGGCCGTATGCGAGCGGTTCCCGGCGGCGTTTACTGTGGGAGCTGTTGGTGACGCGCCGTTCATTTTTCAATGGCGCTTCAACGGCGCAAACATCTCTGGGGCCATCAGCAGCAACTATGTCATCGCCAGCGCGAGCGCGGGCAACGCGGGCAATTACGACGTGGTCGTCTCGAACGCCGTCGGTTCGGTGACGAGTTCGGTGGCGACGCTGACGATTCAGGCGACCTTCGCCGGCTTCGTGAACAAAGGCTTGGTCGGCGTGGGCCGCCTCGATGCGAACAGTTTTGATTTGCTGGGCGCGGGCGTGGACACGCTGGGCGGCATCTTCTCGGCCATGCACCTGGATCAGACGACGGTGGTCCGCACGGGCGACGAGACCAATGGCTACACCTACGCGGCGATGCTCTATGCGTTGCCGGTTCGCGGCTTCGGCGATGGCGCGCAGGATTACCATCCGCGCGTGCAAACGATGAGCTTGTCGTTCACGCCTTACTACGGCACGGCACCGACGAGTCAGACGCAGATTGTCATCGCACCGGTGGCGACCACGCTCTTCACCTACGGCGGGACGAACTTCACGGGCTATGACCCGGACGATTTGAGCGTGACGAACTTCCCGCAGTCCACGCCGGGCAGCCTGGGCCTGGGCAAGCGGAGCTTTGATGCCGAAGGCATCGTGCGCACGGCGGACGGCGGCTACTTCGTGAGCGATGAATACGGTCCGATGATCGCGCGCTTCGATGGGACCGGCGCGCTGCAATACACGCTCTTCCCGCCGGAAGGTTTGATCCCGCGCCGGGGCACATATCCGAACACGACCAACGCCTTCACCGGCACGAACAATCCCAACTCGGGCCGCCGCAGCAACCGCGGCTTCGAGGGTCTGACGCTGATGCCCGATGGCAAGCGGCTGGCCACGGTGTTGCAAAGCCCGGCCATGCAAGACGGCGGCGCGAATAATCCCAGTCGCAACACGCGGCTGCTCATCTTCGACATCGACGCCGCTTCCCCCACGTTTGGCCGCGCGATTACGGAATACGTTTATCAACTCACGCTCAACGGTGCGGTCGCGACGAACCGCCACACGCCCTTGAGCGAACTGCTGGCCTTGAACAACGAACAGTTCCTCGTCCTGGAGCGCGACGGCATCGGCTTGGGCGCGACGCCGGCGAAGCCGATCTACAAACGCGTGAACGTGCTGAGCACCCGTGGCGCGACCAACATCATCAACACGGGTTACGATCTGGAAGTGGGCGCGCCGGGCCAACTCGCGCTGCCGCAGTCCGCGACGCTGCCCTCGAACGTGGGCGCGCTCCAGCGCTTTGACCTGGTGGACATCATCGACACGAACCAGTTGGCGAAATTCGGGCTGAACATCAACACCAATCAGGACAACAACACCATCTGCGAGAAGTGGGAAGGCCTGGCGCTCATTCCGTTGAACGACACGAACTTCCCGAATGACTTCCTGTTGCTTGTGGGCAACGACAACGACTTCAAGGCCACGAACGTCATCCACAACGGCGTGCTCGTCGGCACCAATGCCGTGACCGTGGACAACATGCTGCTCGCCTATCGCGTGACCATCCCGACCGGCTGCGGCACGACCAACACGCCGGCCAATCTCCCGCCCCACATCGTGATCAGCAGTCCCACCAACGCGACGCTCTCGTCGCCCGCGACCATCGTGCTTGTGGCGACGCCCTACGATCAGGACGGCGTGGTGACGAACGTGCAGTTCTTCGAGGGCGTGACGCTGCTCGGCGAAGACAGCACCTTCCCGTTCACGCTCACGCTGCCCCCGCGCACGGACGGCACCTACCTCTTCACCGCCGTGGCTTATGACCACAACGGTGCGAGCGCGACCTCGGCGGTGAAGACTGTCATCATCACGGTGACGAACATCTCGCCGACGGTGGCCATCACCAGTCCAGCCAATGGCGCGAACGTGCGTGCGAACGCGAACCTCGCCCTCGTCGCTACGACCGGCGATGCGGATGGATCGGTCACGAACGTGGAGTTCTACGAAGGCGTGGCGCTCCTCGGCTCGGACGCGAGCGCGCCGTTCTCGTTCAGTGCGCCCTCCATTGCGCCCGGCGCGCACGGTTACTTCGCCGTCGCCTACGACAACCAGGGCGCGGCCTCCACGTCCGCCCTGGTCAACGTCACGGCCATCATCGCACCGGCCATCACGCAGCAGCCGCAGAGCCGGACGAACTTCATCAGCACGGAAGCGACCTTCTCCGTGACGGCGACGGGCGATGCGCCGCTGGCGTATCAATGGCGGTTCAACAACGCGCCCATCTCGGCGGCGACCGGCCCGTCGTTGTCCGTGACGAATGTTCACGCGCCGCAGGCTGGGAATTACACCGTGGTCATTACGAACAGCGGCGGATCCATCACGAGCGCCGTCGCGGTGCTCACGGTGATTCTGCCCGTGCCGGCCTCATTGACTCAGGCTAGCCGGTCGCCCGGCGGCGTGTTCCAGATGACGCTGACCGGCTCGGACGGTGCGCGCTACGAAATCCAGTCGAACACCAATTTGAACCAGACCAACTGGATCACGATTGGGTTCGTGACGAATGCCGGCGGCGCGACGGTCTTCAGCGACCTGCTGGCGACGAATGTTCCACAAAACTTCTACCGCGCGCTCGCGCGGTAATGGGCCACCCCACCACGCCCCACGACCAGCGGCCATGCGCTTCCTCCAATCACCGCGCGCAACGGTCCGCTGGTCGTGCCGGTGGGGCC
>JANOAY010000299.1:0-2628 GCA_031411375.1 Pedosphaera sp.
GCAGTCGGCAGCGGTGCTGGCGACGACGATGCTCTGGGCATCTATCATCTTGCCCATGACGCCCCCGGTGCTGTTGGCGGCGCACATGAGCGTGCTGCTGACGCCGGTTTGCTCGGCGGTGATGCGCTGGAGGCTGCCGAAGAGCACATTGCTCGCGGTGTCGCTGCCGGTGAGCGCCACGCCGAGCCAGCCGAGCAGCGTGCCGAAGAACGGGTACAGCACGCCGGTCTTGGCCAGCGCGAGGCCGAGCGTGGCGTCGGTGCCGGAGTATTTCGTCACGAAGCCCAGCGCGAGCATGGCGGCGATGGTGAGCAAGGAGAAGCGCACGGTGTAAATGGTCTTCGCGTAAATTTTCCCCAACTCACGCAACCGGAAGCCCATGAACAACCCCGAGAGAATCGCCGCGACGAGAATGCCCGTGCCGGTGGCGGACAGCCAGTTGAGGGTGAACACGGCCTTCTCCGGCGGCGCGTTCGGCGGCGCGATTTGCGGCCCGCGCTTCACCACGTTGTGCAACTCGGGCACAGGCAGATCAATTTTGGTGATGGGGCTGCCGCCAAGGATTTTCGACTGGCCCTTCCCGAACATCTCGAGGCGTTCGCCGTTAAAGAATCGTTTCACCTGCGGCACGCCCCACGTGAAGACGAGGACGCTCAGGAGTACCCACGGCATCCACGCGCGGTTGATTTGCGCGCGCGAATACTTCTCCGTCGCCGGGGCCGTCGCGCCGGGCATCTTCCAGCCGTCGCTGGGCTGCCAGTAACGCGAGAGCAGGATGATCGAAGCCATCGAGCAGAGCGACGCGACGATGTCCACGAGCCACGGGCCGTGGAAGTTGGCGACGAGGAATTGCGGCACCGCGAACGCCACGCCCGCGACCAGCGCCGCCGGCCACACGCCGATCATTCCACGCCAACCGGCCATCGCCCACACCACCCAGAACGGCACGAGCACGGAGAAGAACGGGAGTTGCCGCCCGACCATGGCCGAGAGCGTGAGTTCGTCGATGCCGGTCACGCCGGACAGCGCAATGATGGGCGTGCCGAGCGCGCCGAACGCGACCGGCGCGGTGTTTGCGATGAGCGAGAGGCCGGAGGCTTGCAGCGGCTTGAAGCCGAGTTGAATCAAGATCGCCGCTGTCACTGCGACCGGCGTGCCGAAGCCCGCCGCGCCTTCAAAGAACGCGCCGAAGGCGAACGCGATGAGGATGACTTGCACGCGCGGGTCGGGCGCGATGGAAGCGAGATTGCCGCGCAGCACGGCGAACAACCCTTTGTCCACCGTGAGCTGGTAGAGGAAAATCAGGTTGAGAATGATCCAGCCAATCGGAAACAGCCCGTAGGCCGCGCCATAAACCGTCGTGGCCGCCGCCGCCGTCATGGGCATCCGGTACGCGAACACCGCCACGGCCAACGCGACCGCGAGACCCAGCAGCGCCGCGTAGTGAATGCGGATATGGAACCATGCAATTGCCCCCAGCAGCACGACCACGGGCAGGGCGGCGACGAGGGTGGAAAGCAGGACGCTGCCGAGCGGATCGTAGTTCTGGAGCCAAGGCATGGGCGGGACTAAACACCAAACGCCAAACTCCAAACATCAAAAAACGGGTGGATCCAGGCAGCGGGCACTTTTGGGAATTGCCACCGTCTCCGGGCTTCGTGGCCACGACACTGGAAAGTGTCTCAACCTGCCGACAAGAATGTCGGCGTTACGTAACGCCGGCTTTCCAGCCGGCAGGCGGCGAGACTTTGGAGTCTCGTGTGGACGGTGCCGCCCCGCTCAGGGCCGCGGCAGGACGGCGCGCAGTCCGCGCACCACGTCTCCGACCAGCGCCGGGCCTTCATAGACCAGGCCGCTGTAAATCTGGACGAGCGACGCGCCGGCCTGAATTTTCTCCCGCGCATCATCAGCGGAAAAAATTCCTCCGACGCCGATGATGGGCAGTGCGCCGTTCGTCTGCCGGTGGATGTGCCGGATGATGTCCGTGCTGCGCGCGCGCAACGGGCGTCCGCTCAGGCCGCCGGTCTCGGCGTACGTGCGGCGCGCGTTTTCGTCCGCCGTTTCCGGGCGTGCGAGGGTGGTGTTGGTGGCGACGATGCCGGCGAGTTTTCGCCGCGTGATGATCTCGAGAATTTCATCCAGCGCCTCGAAGGACAAATCGGGCGCGACTTTCACGAGCAGCGGCTTCGGCTGCGGTGAATTGATCTGTTGCAGCGCGGCGAGAATTTCATCGAGCGCCGCCTTATCCTGAAGCGCGCGCAGTCCTGGCGTATTCGGCGAACTGACGTTGACGACGAAGAAATCCGCCAAGGGGCGCAAAAGGCGGAAGGAGTTCGCGTAGTCTTCCGCCGCCTTTTCGTTCGGTGTGATCTTCGATTTGCCGAGGTTGATCCCCACGGGATGTTTTGGCCAGCGGCCGGAGCCGTGCCACTCGCGCAGCTTGGCGGCCATCGCCTCCGCGCCGGGATTGTTGAAGCCCATGCGGTTGACCAGCGCCTCGTCGCGCACGGCGCGGAACATGCGTGGCGCGGGATTGCCGGGCTGCGCGTGCCAGGTCACGCCGCCGAGTTCCGTGAAGCCGAAGCCGAGCGCGGCCCACGCGGGCAGGGCGGCGGCGTGCTTGTCCAT
>JANOAY010000300.1:0-8230 GCA_031411375.1 Pedosphaera sp.
TTGAAACGAAAGTAGCTCAAGAGCGGCTTGGAAATGCCGAAGTAGTTAAGAAGCTGTCCGGTTCGACGAGTGTCCTCCGCTGCAATGACATCGCATTCCCGAAGAGTGCGAAGAGCGCGGAGAGTGAGGTCCTCCAGATTCCCGATGGGAGTCGCGACCAGATAAAGGGTCGCCGCAGTGAGCGGAGGCAAGGTCGGTTCGGCAGACGGCATGGCGCATCGTTCAACACGAACCGCGACCACGCCAAGAAAAAGAGAAAGGCAGCCAATGCTGGGATTGTTCAAAAGAATGTTATCGAGGTCGCAACCGACGCCCCCCGCGCCGGTCAGACCCGCCGTCGCACCCCGCGCCGGAGCCGTGCCGCCGCCCCGCCCGCGCTCGACGAGCGGCCCGGTGCGTGTGACGCCCGTGGCGAAGCCCGCCGCGACCGCCGCCGTGAAAGCCGCGGTCGCCATTGCGCCCGCCCCTGCGCTCTCCGCCATTCCGGCCACGCCGAACGGCACGCACGTTTATGTTTCGCTGGGCGCGATTGCCGCCTCCGTGCCGGAGTCCATCAGCCACAAGGTGCCGGCGCAGCATGACAAGTTTGTCGCCATCCCGCTGGAGTTCATCGTGCCGCAATTGTCGCAGGGTCAAGTGGTGCTGACCGGCGCGGAACTCATCGCCAGCTCGACGGAATTTTTCGGCGCGTTGACGCCGCAGGATGAAGTGTCCGTCTCGCTTCCCCTCGCCGACGTGTTGCAGCAGGTGCCGAAGGAATATTTTGTCCGCAAAAACAAGCGCAAGGTGGAGGTTCCGGCGGAAGTCGCCTCCGTGTTCGCCGCGAATGGCCAAGGTGTGAGCATCGCGCGTCCGCCTGCGGCGCCTGCCGCTCCGGCAGCGCCCGCGTATCGTTCGCAGCCCGCCGTGACCAGCACGAGCGCGCAGCCGGTGCCGGCTCCGACGCCCGCCGCGCAGAAGATTTCCATTTCTCCGTCGTCGCTCGCCGCGATGAAAGCGGCCACGGCGGCTCCGACTCCCGTGGTCACTGCGCCGCCCGCGCCGCGCCAGGCTCCGCCGACGCCGCGCGCTATTACGCCTACGCCGAGTGCGCCGCCCACGTCCGCACCCGCGCCGCTGCCTCGTGTGGCTGCGCCGACGCCTGCGCCAGTTCCAGTTCCTGTGGCGAAGAAGCCCGCTGCGCCGAAGCTGACGGGCGAACTCACCGTGCCGCTCGCCGCCGTCAGTGGCGACTGGGATCAGGAAGTGCGCCGCCAGTTGAGCGACGTAGATCAGACGCAGCATCAGATTCTCGTCCCACTCGAACTGCTCGGGCCGGCCATGAAGTCCGGCAAGGTGCTGTTCAGTTGGGCCGAAGTCGCGACATGGATCCAGCCGCCTCTCCCTGCCCCGCCCACGCCGAGGGTTGGCGAGATGCCCGTGGAACTGGCGCTCAAGATCATCGCGCCGCTCTTCATGCAGAGCCAGAACGCGGCTTCAACGAAGCGCGTGGCGGTGGATGAAACGATTCCCGATTTGTTCGGCGGCAACGCCAAGGAGCCGCAGAACGGTCACGTCCCGAGCAGCGCGCAGATTCAAACGCCGCTCGCGCCCGCGCCCGCTCCGGCACCGGCTCGCGCCATCACTCCGGCTGTTGCGCCGACGCCAGTTGTTCGCACGGCTCCGGCTCCGATGCCTGCGGTCGTTCCCGTCTCTGCACCTGCGCCGGCCGCAGCCCCGGTGGCCGCACCTGTCGCTGCGCCCGTGGCCGAAGAAATTTCCGCCGACCAAGTCATCGGCCCGGAAGGTTCCCGCTTCGGTGCGAAAGAAATTGTCACCAACACCTCGCGCCTGCCCGGCGTCGCAGGCGCGCTGCTCGCCATGAGCGACGGCCTGCTGGTCACCAGCGCCGCGCCGGCCTCGGTGAAGGGCGAAACCATCGCGGCCTTCCTGCCGCAGATGTTCGGCCGCATGAATCAATACACGAAAGAACTCGCCCTCGGTCCGCTCCAGCAACTCACGCTGGGCATCGAGAGCGGCCAATGGCACGTCGTCAAAGGTCCCAACATTTACTTCGCAGTGCTCGGCAAGCGCGGCGAAACGCTCCCATTAAACCTCCTTGCTCAAGTTGCCGCTGAATTGAGCGTTCAATCGAAATAGTTATGGCCATCATCAACCAAGCGACCAAAGAGCTGCAGGTGAAGATCGTGTTCTACGGTCCGGCACTGGGCGGCAAAACCACCAACCTCGTCCAGGTCCACGAGCATGTGCAGACGCAGGAGGGGCACAAGGGCAAGCTCGTCTCGCTCGCCACGTCGTCCGACCGCACGCTCTTCTTCGACTTCCTGCCCATCGAGGCCATGGCCATCAAGGGCTTCAAGACGAAGTTCCAGCTCTACACCGTGCCCGGCCAGGTGATTTACAACACCACGCGCCAGCTCGTCTTGCGCGGTGTGGATGGCATCGTCTTCGTCGCCGACTCGCAGTACGAAAAGATGGAGGAGAACGTGAAGGCCTTCCAAAATCTCGAGGAGAATTTGCGGACGCTGGAACTCGACCTCGACTCGATTCCCTACGTCCTGCAATACAACAAGCGCGATCTCCCGACCGCCGCGCCCGTCGAATACATGGAGTTCCTCCTGAACAACCGTGACGTGCAGGTGCCCGCGTTTGGTGCCACCGCCCACAAGTGCCAGGGCGTGTTCGAGACCTTGAACATGATCACCCGCATGTTGCTCCACAAGTACATCAACGAGAGCAATCGCGTGAAGCAACTGGTCTGAGTCCCAGGACCAAAACTACTTATGGCTCTGCCCCAATTAATTGCAGAGGACATGCGGGAAATGGACCGCGTGTTGGGAGAACTGGTCTCCCGGAGTGAGGCTTCGGCCGCACTCATCATCGACAAGGCAGGCTTCCTCATCGCGCAGACCGGCGACTTCGGGGAGTTCGACTCCACGACCCTCGCCGCGCTCGCCGCCGGCACCTTCGCCGCGACGCAAGGCATGGCCTCCGTCATCAGCGAACCGAACTTCACCTGCGTCTATCAGCAGGGCGAAAACTTCAGCCTGCTCGTCCGCAACGTGGACGTCGAATCGCTCGTCATGGTCGTCTTCCAGGCGCACGTCAGCGTGGGCGCGGTGAAATACTTCGCCAACTCCGCCGTCGCGCATCTGGCCACGCAGTTTGAAGTGGCCAAGCAACGCGACCCGGAAGGCAAAGTGGATTTCGCCATGATGAACATGGAGGACAGCGCGCAGTTCTTCCGCAAGGCGGGGTAAGATCAGGTAGGGCTGCGTTGCGCGCGGCCCCATATTTTCCTCATCACTCATGCCCACGACGCCGCTCCAACGCATGATGTTCTTGCAAGGGCAGTGCTGCTTCTTCTGCAACCGCACCATTCCGAAGGATCAGGCGAGCGTTGAACATCTGGTTCCAGCATCCGCCGGTGGCTCGGATCATCCTGACAACCTTGTGGCTTGCTGCAAGACGCTCAACACACTCTTTGGCAACATGAGCGTGAAAGAGAAGATTCGCGCCATCCTCAAACAGAACGGCAAATTGGTCTGTCCGAACCAGACAGCGCCGCCGCCCAAGCCAACCGGCCCGGCGAATTTGGGAAACTCAAAATCGGCTACGGCCTGATCGCACTTTTTGCGCGATCCCCTGCCCGCCCTCGCCAAAGGGAAAATCCTCTGCCACACTGCGCGCATGAAACGCGAATTTAGCGTCGTCATCGAACGCGACTCCGAAGGCTATTACGTGGCCAGCGTGCCCGAACTGCACGGCTGCCACACCCAGGCCCGCTCGCTCGACAAACTCCAGAGCCGCATCAAGGAAGCCATTGAACTCTGCCTTGAAGTGGAGGACTCCGGCATCACCCCACCAGAATTCGTGGGCGTCCAGCGCATCGCCGTCGAGGTATGAGCCGGTTGCGGCGAGTCACAGGGCGGCAGGCGTTCAAAGCTTTGCAGCGCGCCGGGTTCAGCCTCATTCGCACGAAAGGCAGCCACCACTTCATGCGCCACCCTGATGGCCGCGCGACCGTAGTTCCGATTCATGCGGGTGAAACCTTGGGGCCGGGTTTGTTCAACCAAATCCTGAAGGATGCCGAAATCACCCGCGACGATTTCGACGAACTGCTTTGAGCGCAACGTCCGAAACATCGCGTTGACGCTCCGCAGCCTTCTTCGCAGTATCCGCCCCGCCTGCAACCCAGGCGCAAGGTGCTTAACCCTGAAGTCTAGTTCCTGAACTCAATCTATTTTTATGAAGCTCGACAGCGTTTACTCGAACCTCACCATCAAGACGGGCGCGAAGCTCGTCCTCATCGTCATGGACGGCCTCGGCGACATCGCCACCAAGGCGTCCGGCTATCTCACCCCGCTCGAAGCCGCGAAGACGCCGAACCTCGACGCGTTGAGCAAGGACTCGGCGCAGGGGCGGATGATTCCCGTGGCGCCGGGCATCACGCCGGGCAGCGGCCCGGGGCATCTCGGATTGTTCGGCTACGACCCGCTGGAGTTTGAAGTCGGTCGTGGCGTGATCGAGGCGCTGGGCCTCGGCCTGGAGTTGAAAGGCGGCGACGTGGCCGCGCGCGCGAACTTCTGCACGCTCGACGCGAAGGGCATCGTGACCGACCGCCGCGCCGGTCGCATCCCCACGGAGAAGTGCGAGGAACTGTGCGCGCTGCTCGCGAGCAAGATTAAGAAGATCGGCACGACGCAGGTCATCATCAAGCCGGGCAAGGAGCATCGCTTCGTGGTCATCTTCCGCGGCGCAGGTCTCGAAGGCCCGCTCACCGACTCCGATCCGAATCGCGAAGGATTGCCCATCCCGACGGTGAAGCCGACGAACGCAAAGTCCGCAAAGCAGAAGAAGGCGGCGAAGTTGATCGCGGATTTCTACAAGGTGGCGCTGCCGCTCTTGAAGGCGCAGAAGCCGGCGAATGGTTTCCTCATGCGCGGCATTGCGCATCAGCCGAACATCCCGCTCTTCGAGGACCGCTACAAACTTCTGCCCGCCGCCATCGCGGTGTATCCGATGTACAAGGGACTCGCGCAGCTCGTGGGCATGGCGAAGATCGAAGGGCCGCAGACAATTCGCGAGCAGTTCGAGTGCTACGTGAAGGAGCACGGCAAGTACGACTACTTCTTCATCCACTTCAAGTACACCGACAAGTACGGCGAGGACGGCAACTTCGAGATGAAGAAAAAAGCCATTGAGGAACTCGACGCCGCGCTGCCGATCCTGCTCTCGAAGAAGCCGGATGTGCTCGCCATCACCGGCGATCACTCCACGCCCGTGCCGATGAAAGGCCACTCGTGGCATCCGCAGCCGGTGCTGCTCCACTCGGCGTGCAGCGGTTCGGACAAGCTCGAACGATTCACGGAGACAGGCGCGAACCAAGGATCGCTCGGCGTGTTCGACGCGAAGTATTTGATCCGCCTGATGCAGGCGAACGCGAAGATGTTCGACAAGTTCGGCGCGTGATGGCGAAGCGTTGAAGCGCTTTTTTTCGCAGATTCAGGAAAGCCGCAGATGAGAAATCATCTGCGGTTTTTTTCTGAATCGGCGGGGAAAATATTCCAGGCGCGGCGCAAAATCCGTTTTGAATTTTGCTCTTCGGAAATTTTTTGCGCGCGATCCGGATCACGCATGGAAAAATTGCGACGGAAATTTCTTTCCACCACACAATGTTCTCACTACAAAACTGGCCCATGAATTTCACATTTCATGGATTGGGGGTGAGCGCACATGGCAGCTAAGAAAAAAGCAGCACCGGCAAAAAAGCCCGCAGCTAAAAAGAAGAAGTAACCTTTCACCTCAACCAGGATGGCGACCAAAGTCGCCATCCTGTTTTTTTATCCCCTATGCCCACGCTCGTATTCGACATTGAAACCGCCGGCCTGCCTCCTGAAACCTTCGACGAGGTGCAGCAGGAATATCTTTTCCGCGAAGCCGAGCGCCTCGAAGACGTGGCCGCGCGTGAAAAGAAACGCGCGGAACTCACGCAGATGTTCAGCCTGTACCCATTCACCGCGCGCGTGGTCTGCATCGCGATGCTGAACGTCGAGAGCCTGCGCGGGCAGGTGCTGTTCGTGGCGGAGGACTTCGAGGAGGACGCGGTGGATGGCGGCGCGGTGCAGTTCGTGCCATGCGTGGATGAGGCGGAAATGCTCGGGCAGTTCTGGGACATCGCGAAGCATTACGACAAGATTGCCACCTTCAACGGACGCGGCTTCGACGTGCCGTTTCTGTATCTCCGCTCGGCACAACTCAATGTGCCCATCTCGCGCAAGGACTGGCTCGGCTACCGCTTCGCCACCGATCCGCACTGCGATCTCGCGGAGCAACTCACCTTCTACAACGTGAGCGGACGCGATGGCGCGGCGCGGAAGTTCAACTTGGATTTTTACTGCAAGGCCTTCGGCATCGAGTCGCCCAAGAGCCACGGTGTCTCCGGCATGGACGTGAAGCGGCTGATGGAAGAAGGCCGTCATCGCGAGATCGCCGAATACTGCCTGCGCGACGTGGTGGCGACGGTGAAGCTCTACCAGGTGTGGAAAGAGCGGCTGGCGGGGATCAAGTGAGCGCAAGGCGAATCCCCGGAGCGCGGCCTTCAGGCCGCTTCACCGTTCGCCAAGCAGCAAGTTTCAAATGAAACAACGCCTCTCTCCACAGCGGACGTTGAAACGGTCTAAAGGCCGCGCTCCATCTGCTTCGCGCCCATGACGCTCGTCTGCTTTGCCGTGTCGCAGGAAGCGCGGGCGTTTCAAAAACTCGTTCGTGGTCGCGCCGATGTGCGCGTCTTGATCACCGGCATGGGCGCGCGCAATGCCGAGCGCGCGACGCGTGAAGCATTGAGTGAACTCCACCCTGCCCGCGTGTTCACCTGCGGCTTCGCCGGCGCGCTGAATCCTGAACTCAGCATCGGCGATGTGGTCTGCCTATGTGAAGCCCCCGTGGCTGGTGCGAAGCCCGTGGCGTTCCATTGCGCGACGCGCGTCGCCGTCACGGTCGCGGAGAAATCAACGCTGCGTTCGCAGACCGGCGCGGATGTCGTGGAGATGGAATCCGCCATCATCGCCCGTGTGTGCCGCGAAGCAGGCGTGGAGTGCGTGACCTTGCGCGCCATCTCGGACACGGCGCACGAAGACCTGCCGCTCGACTTCAACGCGCTGATGACGGCGGACGAGAAGCTGAACCCGCTCAAGCTGGCGCTGGCCGTTCTAAAAGCGCCGCAGAAAATTCCTGCGTTGATCCGTCTCGGAAGAAACAGCGCGCTGGCCGCACAACGGCTCGCGGAAGTTCTGGAGCGTGCCGTAGGAACGGCCCGGTAGTGCGGCGGACGCCTCACGGCGTGCCGTAGTTCGGCACGACATTGCCGGAGGCGAGGCGCAGCCAGGTGCGGGCGATGAGGAGAATTTTCTGCGGCTTGCTCACGCGCGTCGGCTCGGGACCGAAGACGTTGAACTCGCGGGCCTCCAGTTTTTCCAGCAGCCGCCAATAGACGGAACCCATCAGCTCGGCGGCCGCCATCGCGCGGCGGTCTTCACGCGGCAGGGTCTCACGGGCGAGGCGGTAGAAATTTTTCGCGCGTGCGGCGACGCTGGCAGCGAGTTCGCGGAAGCGCGGGGAGTATTCGCCGCGCAGAATTTCCTCCTCGGTCACGCGGAAGCGCGCCAGTTCCTCCAGCGGCAGGTAGATGCGCCCGCGCTCCGCGTCGGTCTTCACGTCGCGGAGGATGTTCGTGAGTTGCAGCGCCTGGCCGAGATGCACGGCGTATTCACGGACGCGTGGATTGGTGTAGCCGAAAATCTCGATGCTCAATAAACCCACTACGGACGCGACGCGATAGCAGTATTGCTCCAGCTCGGCGTGCGTCTGGTAGCGCTGGATGTCGAGGTCCATCTCCACGCCGCGAATCAGATCGTCAAAGAGCGCGAAGGAAAGTCCGGGGTGCGCGCGGATGACGGTTTGCAATTCGCGATTCACGGCGAACTGCGGCGCACCTCCATCGCACGCTCGCCGCACGTCCTCGCGCCACGCGGCGAGTTGCACGCGGCGCTCGGCCACCGGCACGGACTCCTCGTCCGCCACGTCGTCCACCTCGCGGCAGAAGGCGTAGAGCGCGGACATGCCGTCGCGCTTGGCTTTCGGCAGCAGAATGAAAGCGAGCGCGAGATTGCTCGCGCTCTTCTTGGTGATGTTGCGGCTTTCCTGCATCAGTACTTCGGCAGTTGATCAT
>JANOAY010000301.1:0-2045 GCA_031411375.1 Pedosphaera sp.
CGCGACCGAAGCGGCAGCTCCGGCGGCGCCCGTTTTGAGCGGACCGGGTTCGGCGCGCGCGATCTATTGAGGCGGTCTCCAGCCGTACATCCATTGCTGACGTTTCAGCAGGCGTTTTCCGCCCAGCGTTACCGAGACGTCCTTGACCTCGATCACAGCCTCGTAGGGCACGTTGCAAAACATGGAGATTTTCTGGCGCAGCTCCTTGTTGAGCGGGTATTCGCAGCGGCAGGCGAGAATCTGCGGCGTGATGCCGATCTCGCGGAGCTTCGCCACGGACTGCTGCGTGGGCTTGGTCTTCAACTCACCCGCCGCCTTGATGTAAGGGATGTATGTGACATGGATGAAAATCGCGTTCTGCGGCCCGACATCGAGCGCGAACTCGCGGATGGCTTCGAGGAACGGCAGCCCCTCGATGTCACCCGTGGTGCCGCCGATCTCGGTGATCATCACGTCGGCCTTGGAGCGCTCGGCGAGCTGGTAGATGCGCGACTGAATTTCATCCGTGACGTGCGGAATGACTTGCACGGTCTTGCCGAGATATTTTCCCTCGCGCTCGTTGTTCAACACCGTCTGATAAACCTGTCCGCTGGTCAGGTTGTTCAGCCGCGTGAGGCTGACGTTGGTGAAGCGTTCGTAGTGGCCGAGGTCGAGGTCGGTCTCCGCACCGTCGTTGAGCACATACACTTCGCCGTGCTGGTAGGGCGACATGGTGCCGGGATCGACGTTCAGGTAGGGGTCGAACTTTTGCAGCGTGACTTTGAGCCCGCGATTTTCGAGCAAGGTGCCGAGCGCGGCGGCCGTCAGGCCTTTGCCGAGCGAACTCACCACACCGCCTGTGACAAAAATGTATTTCATTTCAAATCCAGTAATCAGTAGTCAGTGAATCAGTGGCAGCGGCGTCGCACGAATGTCCGTTACTGTTTTACTGATCACTGATTACTTTTCCGCAGCAACGCTTCCACCCGCTCCACATCCCCCGGCACGTCCACGCCCACGCTGTCGTAATTCACCGTCACGACCGCGATCTGGATGCCGCTCTCCAGCGCGCGCAACTGCTCCAGCTTTTCCGCGTTTTCCAGCGGCGATACCGGGAATTTAACCAACCGCAGCAGCGTCTCGCGCCGGTATCCGTAGATGCCGAGGTGCTTCAAAAAAGGAAACGCCGCCAACTGTTCGCTGCTCGAACGACTGGCGGCCTCTCGGACATACGGAATCGTGCGCCGCGAAAAATATACGGCGCGGCCCGAAGTGCTGACAACGACTTTCACGACGTTCGCCGATTCATAGTCCTCCACGCTGTGCACGGGCGTGGCGGCGGTGGACATCTCGCTGTTTTGCAACGCGCCCGCCACCGCATCAATCACCGCCGGATCAATCAGCGGCTCGTCGCCCTGGATGTTGACCACCGCGTCGCAGTCCAGTCGCGCCGCGACTTCCGCGATGCGATCCGAGCCGCTGGGGTGATCCTCGCGCGTCATTTCCACCCGGCAAAATTGCCGTGCGACTTCCGCGATCCTCGCGTCATCCGTCGCCACGATTACGTCGCTCAATGACTGCGCCTTCCGGCACTGCTCGACCACGCGCTGGATGAGCGGCTTCCCGGCGATGGGATGCAGCGGCTTGCCCGGAAACCGCGTGGAGGCGTAGCGCGCGGGGATGATGCCGATGATGCGTGATGAACTCATGTTCGTTGGCGGGCTGATTTAGCTGAGGGACTGATGACAAGCAAGGCGGGGGAGCGGCAAAAGTTTTAACCACGGATTTCGCGATGACACGGATTGGGAATTCCTTATCCGCGCCATCCGCAAAATCCGTGGTTAAGAATCCCGCTCCGCCCGACGATACAATTTGCGCCCGTTGTTCCGCGTTGCATTGCGCCACGCGCTGTGACATTCGTGGGCCGTCAAAGGAGCCGTTATGAAATTAAATTTTCTATTGTCCATTTCGCTCGTCGCCGCCTCGCTCGGCGCGGCGGATTTGCGCGAGAGCACACTTGTCCAAGTGGTCAACGAAGTGAAGCTGGCCGCCCCGCAGGCCGCCGA
>JANOAY010000302.1:0-8071 GCA_031411375.1 Pedosphaera sp.
CCTCCGGCCTCATCGGCGACTGGTGGCTCCAGGTCCTCGGCCCGGTCGCGTATGATTTAAGCCCGTATAATCAGTCGCTGTATCCTACGAACATGGACAACAGCAACCTCGTTCCCGGCCAGCGCGGCGACGCCCTTTACTTCAATGGCCAGGATGAATTCCTCACCCGCACCAACGGCCCGGGCAATGCCCTGCCCGCTTACGGCTACCCCGCCTACACCGTCGCCCTGTGGGTCAAAGGCTATTACACCAACCAGCTCGACCGCCGCGTCTGGGCCGAGTCCTCGAACACGAACAACAACCCGCTCATGACCATTGGCACCGACAACACCGGCACCAATGGCAACGTGGACATCTTCATCCGCAACAACAACGGCGTGACACCGCACAACCACCGCAAGTCCACCGCCACCAACGTCTTCGACGGTGAGTGGCATCACCTCGCGTGGGTGGACAACAACGGCGCGGCGAAGCTCTACGTGGACGGCGTGCTTGACGCCACGGACTTCAGCTACGTGCGCGGCATACTCACGCCGAACATTGCCACGCTCGGCGCGGTCTATCGCACCACCAACGCCGCGCACTTCAACGGCACGCTTGATGAAGTCGGGGTGTGGCGACGGGCCTTGAGCCAGGCGGAGATTCAGCACTTCATGGTCTATGGCAACACCACGTATGCCTTGGTCAACACCACGAATGATTCCGGTGCCGGCTCGTTGCGTTCCGCGCTCAACTACGCTTGGCCCGGCGACTTCATCAGCTTCCTGCCCATGTTCTCCACGCAGAGCGTCGCCCTCGCCAGCGAGATCAGTGTGAACGTCCCGGCTGCGGGCGTGACCGTGGAAGGGTTGGAGGCGTTCCGCGTGGCCATTGACGGCGGCGGCACGAACTCGCCTCATCGCCTGTTCAACATCACCGGCGGCTTCGTCCGTCTGACCGGCCTCATCCTGGCCAATGGCGGCGGCACGAACTTCGTCGATGTCGGCGGGGCCATTCGCAACACCGGCACGCTGCATCTGGAAAACACCATTCTTCGGAACAACCTCTCGGACATTGACGGCGGGGCCATCTACAATGATGGCGGCACCATCACGATGAAACAGTGCACCGTCTCCAACAGCTACGCGAGGAGCAGCGGCGGAGCGATTGAGAACGGCGGCACGATGAGCATCACCGCCAGCACCCTCTCCGGCAACGCCAGCGGCTCGGAGGGCGGTGCGATTCACAGTTCCGGCACGCTCACCATGACGAACTGCACGCTGACCGGAAACACCGCCGTCAACGGCGCCGCGTTGCGCGGCAATGGCAACATGAACCTGGTCCACTGCACCATCGCGGGCAACACCGCCACCGGCGTGGGCGGCGGTGTGGATAATTTGGATCCGATTGTCCTGAACTTCTCCATCGTGGCCGGGAACACGCCGGACAACCTCACCGCCGGCTTCACCGGCACCCAGAACGTCACCTCCGGCGATCCGCTGCTGGCCCCGCTCGACATCTACGGTGCGTCCCCGATGACCATGGCGCTCCGGCCCGGCAGCCCGGCGCGCAATGCGGCCACCAGCTCCCCGTCCACCAGGGATGAGCGTGGCTTCGTCCGCGACGTCACGCCGGACATCGGGGCCTATGAAGCCGGGGCGAGCGGGCGGTTTCTGGACTACAACCAGTTCATCTGGGAATCACTGCCCACCGCCAATGTGGCCGCGCACGCGCCCGAGTTTGATTACGATGGGGACGGCCACTCCAATTACGACGAATGGCGGATGAACACCGATCCCGCCAATGCCGCCAGCAGCCTACGCATCGTGAGCATCGTCCCGGATCAGGGCACCAATTACCTCCTCCGCATTCCGACCGCGTTGCCTCCCAAGGGATTCAACGCTTCCTCTTACACTCTGGAATACTCCGACGCGCTGCCCGCCGTGTGGATCAACGACGTGACCGGCTCCCTCTTCGGCGACGGCACCGTCCAGACCTTCACCAACACCCCGGCACCGGGCACCAACCGCTTCTACCGCGTGCGGTTCCAACGGGGCGGCACGCACTGAGCCGGTGCGGAACACGATGGCCGTGGTCAGCGGTCACCTCGAAAATCTGATTCGCCAAGCTCGGGCTGAGGCTTACATCGTTAGTGGCCCGGTCGCAGGCAGTCCCTGAATGATGCGCTGAATCTGCACGCGATGAATCCCCATGTGCGACGCCGCCAAGGCGTGCCAGCCGGCGGCGTTGAGCGGGCCAAACCACGGATGCGCATAGCGCAGCGGCGTTTGCAAATCGCCCGCCGCCGCCACCGTCGCGAGCAGGTCGTCACAGGACTTCTCGTAGCTCGCCACCACGTCGCCGGTTACTTGCGCGCTGGGCTTTACCTTCGCCGTGCTGGCTTGGCCTTCAGGCGTCACGCCCTGGGTCAGGGCGCCGATCACGCGGGTCAACGAGTGGTTCACGATGCGCAGGTGATCGAGCGTCATCCACACCGACCAATAGCGGCTGCTGTCTTCCAGGCCGCGCGGGCGAGCAATCAGCACGCGCCGGGCGGCGGACTCCGCATCGAGCGGGCGCACCAGGGCGCGGATGGTTTCGCGCTCCTGCTGGAACTGCGCGTTGAACTTCTCGCGAGTACCCGTCGCGCGCCGCCACGCGAACAGCCAGCTCCCAATCAGTCGCTCGGCCGGGGGCAGGCCCGCGCCCGGCGGGGCGAGCTTTGGTTCCGCATCGGAATTCATGGAGCCATCGTGGAACAACCCTTGAACTATGCAAGGGAGAGGCCGGGCAGGCGGTGTCCAAATTTCGCGAAAGCGACGGGGCGCGGGCTTTCCAGCCCGCAGCAACGTGAAACGGAGAACGGTGTCGACAAGTTCTTGCGCCCGCTACTGGTGAACATTGCTGCGGGTTGGAAAACCCGCGCTCCGCCAAAGTAGAACACCACCCGGCAGAACCCACGATTGCCCGCGCGAATTCTTTGCGATACTTGTCCTGCACCCATCGCTCCGTTCGTCGAGGTGATGAAAACAAACCGATTATGAGCAACAACACCAACACCGTCCGACTCCACCGCGTGCTGCGCGCCACGCCCGAGCGCGTCTATCGCGCGTTCCTCGATGCGGACGCGATGGCCAAGTGGCTTCCGCCGAACGGATTCACCTGCAAGGTGCATCACCTAGACGGGAAGGTCGGTGGCACCTTCCGGATGTCGTTCACCAATTTCAGCACCGGTTCGAGCCACGCCTTCGGCGGCACGTATCTCGCGCTCACGCCCAACGAACTCCTGCGCTACACCGACAAGTTCGAGAACCCCGGCCTGCCCGGCGAAATGATCACCACCGTCACCTTGAAGAAAGTCTTCTGCAGCACCGAGTTGAACGTCACTCAGGAAAACATCCCCGCGATGATCCCCGCCGAAGCCTGCTACATGGGCTGGCAGGAATCGCTGATCCTGCTCGGCAAACTGGTCGAGGTGGAGATTCCGGATCAGCCGTGAGGCGAGAGGGAGGCGATGGCTACTTCTCCGCCGCGCGTCCGAGTTCGGCGAGCTTGAGCATGGTGTTCCAATTCCGCGCGGTGTTGGTCACGCCAATCCACTTGTCGAACTTCTCCGCCATCTTGCAGGTGCCGAATCCATGGGGCGTGTGCAGGTAAGCGACGCCTTCGATGATCTTGATGTCCTCGCTTTTCACCGCCAGCGCGCGGATGCGTTCGACGTCTTCCGTTTTCGGCTCACTTTCAAGCAGCGCGGCGTGAACGGTGGTCGGTGCAGCGGCGGCGGCTTTGGCAAAAGGGTTGCGCGCAATCACTTCGTCCCATTCCGCCAGCGTCGGTGCGAAGATCGCTTTGTCGAAATTGAACTGCGCGCGGCAAAGCTCCGCGATGGTGGCGATGACCTGCTTCCGGCTCAGGCGGCTGCGGACGATGGCGTTGCCGCTGTTGATGTAGGCGGCCACGTTTTCAAAGCCCGCCGCGGTGAGCTTTTCGCGCAGCACTTGCACAGGCAGTTGCGTTTTCCCGCCCACGCCGCGGAAGAGGATGAGATAGACGGTGCGTTTCATCAGCCGGCTAGGGTCGGCGGTCTGGCGTTGCCGTCTCCGTGCGCTGTCCTCACTGCGTCACCAGACGGTAGAACCGGCGCGGCGCGTTCGCATCGGCATCGACGATAGAAATCGCGGTGCCGGATAAGATGTTCGTGCAGATCGGCGTCCAGTTAAGCATGTCAATGGAACACTCGATTACGCAGGTGACGGGGCCGTCGCCTTCCAAAACCAGCCGGCAGCCGTTCGTCTCCATGGCCCCGTTCACTTGCGGCAGCACGGTCAGCCTCGGGAACGGAGGACGGTTGGTTGGTGAGTTCGAGTCGTTGTCGGCAATCAAAACGGTGGCCGAAGACGGCTGTCCAATTTGATAGCTGCTGGAAGCCAATGTTCTGAGCACCACGACTTCCGTCGGTTCCGCCAAGGTGTCGTCGAGCGGTGCAATATCCACAAAGGCATTCGACGATCCGGAGGCGATGACAACGCAATTGGTTGCGATCAGGTAATCCAGTCCGTTGGAAGCGGTGCCGGAAATTTGGAAGCAGACTTGCAGCGCGCCGTTGGTCGGGCCGTAGCGCATGAAGATGAACCGCCCGGGATTGGGAGGCGTGGGGACGCTCGTTTCAGCGGCGGCGGAATCGCTGGCGTAAAGATAAACCACGGGGACAGCCGGCGGAACGGAGTTGCTGCCGACGACGATGGAGACCGGCGCAGACGTGCCTTTCACACCCAGCAGATCGGTCGCCACGGCGCGCAAGAGGTGAGAGCCGGCGGGCGGATTGGTCCAGAGGTACGTCCATTCGGCAGCGGACGCGGGCTGGCCCCAACTTGTGCCGATGAGGATGGAACTGCGGAAGAATTCAACCCGTTGCACCGGTGAGGTGCCGGAAGCATTCGCCCCCAGCAGCACGCCGGCACCATATGGATAAGTCGCGCCGTTAATCGGCGAGAACAGGGACACGACGGGCGCCACGGCATTCGTGGGCGGCGCGCTGATGATGTTGACCACAGCCGAGGTGGAAACGCCGAGCAAGTAGCACTCGGGCGGCGGCGGGAATACGGCGATGCAAACGGGCGTCTGCAATGTGATCACGACCTGCTCGTTCAGTTCGGTGAGGGAATCAACGAACGGCAGCACGTCGAGAAACGTCTCCGCCGCTCCGGCTGGAATCACGACCTGCCCGGGGATCGTGGCGTAATCAACCCCGTTGGAAGCGGAACCGCTGATCGTGAAGAGCACATTGAGGCTCGCGGAAAGATCGCCGCTGCGGCGAAGGGAGAATTTGCCCGGCCCGGCCGCGTGCGGCGGTTCACCCGCAATCGCATCAACGGCGAGAACATTTACGACCGTGCGCGGCGGGACGTTGTTGGTCGGCGCGCTCTCCACCAGCACCCGCACGTTGTCCAGCGAGTAGATGTCCGGAAACACTTCGACCCGGTCGAGTTGCGAAAACTCGGGACCAAAGGTGAAGGTCTGGAAATCAGCCGCGCCGCCCGGGCCGTCAATGGCTCCATCAATCCGCACCACGACGGAGACCGGTGAATTGTCCGCCTTGTAACCGGTGACGGTTATGTCCTTCGGCGTGCGGAACACGGTGCTGTATTCCGCGAGGTCCATGCTCCGAAGGGAGAAGAGATTTCCGGCGAGATGGCGGAAGGTGAGCGGCTTCTGGTTGGCGCTGAAAACCAGAAACGCGCTGCCATTGTCCGGCCAGTTGGCTAAACCGGCATCAGAGTGCGCCATCCGGTTCGGCGTCGAAAAGAAGAAGCCGCTCTCGGTCCAGTTCGTGACCATTCTTGAACCGAACGGCAGAGAGGCCGGGTTAAAACCAATGATGATTTCGCCGGGTTCCACCGGCGGGTTGGTCGCGGCAATGACCAGGATGTTGGCGGTGGCCGAGAGTTGAGAAAGACCTTCCTCATCCCAGGCCCGGGCCGCGACCGTGTAGGAACCATTGGAGACGTTGATCCAACGGAACATGATCGAGTTGTAGTTGGCCGGGTCGGGGAAGGTGCCAATGATTTCTCCGTTCACCAAAAAATCCACGCGCGCGATGGTGCCTTCGGCATTGCCCGCCGTAACGGTGATGCCGATGTTGGCGCCTTCGGTGAACACGGCGCCGTTGGTCGGCGAATGCAGCACGATGAACGGAGGCGGGTTGGCCGACGTGTTCAGAATCGTCACGGAAGCGGTCGAGGGCCAGCCGACATCATAGCAGCCCGGTGGCGGCGGGAACACCGCGGCACAGACGGGTTGGAGAATGGTGAGTTGAACCGTCTCCGCCGGCTCGGCTGTGTTGTCCACCAGTGGCGCGACGTTCACCAACGCCTGCGTGGCTCCCGCCTGAATCGTCACTTGGTTCGTGATGAACGCATAATCATCACCGTTCGCCGCCGTGCCGCCGAGCATGAAGAACACGGTCATGGGATTGTTCACCGCCCCGCTGCGGCGGATGGCGAACTGGCCGGCGTCAACGTTGGCGATTATGCCTGGTTCCTGCGCTTGCGCATCGGTGGCGTGGACGGTCACCGCAGGCAGGCTGGCTTCGGGAACTCCGGCGGTTAATTCCGCGTCGAAGCTGATGTTGGTGCTGGCCGCGTTCACCTGATGAATCTCCGCCGCGAGCATGTTTGGCCCGTAGAGCAAATAGCCCGTCGGCACACTGGCGGTCAGATAGACGTTTTCATCCGCCGCATTCGCCGTCGCCAGCGTCCAGCGCGTGGCTGGCCCGGGCGGCATGTTGTTCCGAAAGATTTCGGCACCATTCAGATAGACAATCACGCCGTCATCACGCAGCACACGCAGCACGAGGTTCGAGTACTCGGTCGAGTTGTCAGGAATCTCAAAGGCGCGCCGGAAATAAGTGGTGATGGCCCGGGTGTTTTGATTGGTGCCGGAGCGGACCACCGTGGCTTCATCGCCGTCGCCATAGCCAAGTTGTGCCGGGCCTGAACGCCAGGAGGAGTCGTCGAAAAATGCCAACGGAAGGTACGAAGGCTCCGTCCAAGACGGCTCTGGTTGGCTGCCATCATCCAGATATTTCCAGACCGCGCCGGTGGACACGAGCGTGACCGGCGGGTGTTGGGCGTGCGCGAGCGAGCAAACAATCAAGACAGCGAGTCCGATCAGGAGACTGGGTGTTTTCATGGCTTCTTTCGTCGCTGGACAGGGTCTGTCGGGGTGCCCGGCCAGCGACTTTTTGGATTGAGCTATTCTGCCTTTTTCCACGCGCTGCGCAAGCGTGATATCCGGGTCAATTTGGAGCGCCGAGCGCCGGCTCGGCGCGAACCTTTGCCCCCAAAGCCTCGCGCCTCAGGGCCTCTTCGCCGCGCCCACTTTCACCGGGATCGAGTAGAGGCTTTTGCGCGCGGTGATGAACAGCGTCTTGCCGTCTTTGCCGCCGAAGCCCACATTCGCCGGACCTTCCGGCGTCAGAATTTTCCCAATCAACGAGCCGTCGGGCGCGAAGATATGCACGCCGTCGCCGGCGCTCGACCACACGCGGCCGTCCGCGTCGCAGCGGATGCCGTCGGGGCCGCCCTTGTCGATTTTGCAGAAGACCTTGCCCTCGCCCAGCGTGCCGTCCGCCTTCACGTCGAAGGCGCGAATGTGTTTCGGCGCGCCCGAGTCGGCCACGTAGAGTTTCTTTTCGTCCGGTGAGAAGACGAGACCGTTCGGCATGTCGCTGTCCTTGATCACGACGGTCGTCTTCTTCGACTTGGGATCGAAGCGAAAGACGTAGTTGCCCTCCTGCTCCTTCTTCTCGCCCTTCGGCAAACCATACGTCGGGTCGGTGAACCAGAACGTGCCGTCCGACTTCACCACCACGTCGTTGGGCGAATTGAACTTCTTCCCGTCGTGTTCGGTGACCACGGCCTTCACCGTGCCATCCTTTTCCGTCACCGACACGCGCCGCCCGCTGTGCTCCGCGCTCACGAGCCGGCCCTGCAAATCAATCGTGTTCCCGTTCACGTTCTGGCTCGGCTTGCGGAACGTCGTCAACCCGCCCTCCTTCGTCCACTTCTTCAACTCGTTGTTCGGAATGTCG
>JANOAY010000303.1:0-5493 GCA_031411375.1 Pedosphaera sp.
GGTCATCACCTGCCGCGCAATCTTGGAAATGGCCTGCTGCTGCGGGTCTTCCGGCTCCTCGTAGGCGCCGCCGAGACTCACAAAACCTTGCGCAATCTTCGTGGATTCCGCCTCGTCGTAGCCGAGTTTGGATTCCTTGGCGAAGTCCGCCGTGATCGAGTTCGCGCCAATGTTGATGCCGCGCGAGTAAATGGCTTCCTTGTCGAAAAACAGCAGGTTGCTCGTCTTCGCGCCAATATCGAGGAGCATCGAGCAGCCTTCGAGGTCGCCGTAATTGTAGCGAAAGGCATTCGCCAGCGCGGCGGGCGAAACATCCACCAGCGACAGCTTCGTGCTCGCCTTCTCGCTGGTGCGGAAGAGTCCTTCGACGATGTCCGACTTGATGGCCACGAGCAGCACTTCGAGTTCGCCGGTCGGAGCTGCGCCGAGAATCTGGTAGTCCCACACCACTTCTTCGAGCGGGAACGGGACGTTCTGCTGCGCCTCATACTGAATGATCTGCGTGACCTTCGAGGTGTCAACGGGCGGCAGCTTGACGAACTTGGAGAAAACGTGGAACCCCGGCGCGCAGACGTTGATGGCCTTGGATTGAAACCCGCCGGTCGCGAGCAATTCCTGCAATGCCTTCTGCAAAGCCGTCTCGCGAGAGCTTTCCTGCAAGCCTTCCTGACCAAGCGGACGGAAGCCGTACTGCTTGAGTCGCAGTCCGCCCGCCTCGTTCGGTTCGAACTCGGCCACTTTCAAAGTCGCGGCACCAAAGTCCGCGGCTAGAAATGATTTTACATTCAGCATCGCACGCTTCCGCACGCAAGTTAGCGCCCTGGTTGCGCCAACATTTTGTGCGGAGTCACGTTGCGTACTTCAATCGAAGCTCCAGGGTCAAACAAGAAAAACTTTTTTCAGGGACTCCGTAACCGCCGATGAGGCGGCGGCCTCTCCGCCGCGCACGTTGCACAAATTCCGAAAGCATGAACCACGGAAGACACGGAAAACACGGAATGAAAAGGCCGAAGGAGACATGGAGATTGGCGGAAAATTTCCCATTCCGTTCCCCTTCCGTGTCTTCTGTGTCTTCCGTGGTCAAAAATTCCGCCCCGTCCCCTCCGCACGCGGAATGAAATTTGAGTTCCAAAAAAATTCCGTTACCACTTCCGCCGCTTGAAATCCGTAGCCGCCAAATCCTCCCCCGACGCCATCCAGATCATGGGCGCACGCGAGCACAACCTGAAAAACATCTCGCTCGAAATCCCGCGCGGGAAGTTTGTCGTCATCACCGGCGTCAGCGGTTCCGGCAAAAGCACGCTCGCCTTCGATCTGCTCTTTGCCGAGGGCCAGCGGCGCTTCCTCGACTCGATGAACGCCTACGCGCGGCAGTTCGTGGAGCAGATGGCGCGGCCCGACGTGGATTTGATCACCGGCATTCCGCCCACCGTCAGCATCGAGCAGCGCACCACGCGCGGCGGCGGCAAGAGCACGGTCGCCACGGTCACGGAGATTTATCATTTCATCCGCCTGCTCTTCGCGCGGCTCGGGACGCAGCATTGTCCGCAGTGCCAGATTCCCGTCGAACCCCAGACGCGCGATCAGTTGCACGAGCATTTGCTCGGAGAATTAAAACAACGCGGCGAGCTGCTCCTGCTCGCGCCCGTGGTGAAGAACCGCAAAGGCTTCCACACCGACGTCGCCGAGTGGGCCGCGAAGCACGGCCACGCCGAGATTCGTGCGGATGGAAAATTATTTCGCACCGACAAACCGTTTCGCCTCGACCGCTTCAAGGAACACGACGTGGAAATCGTGATGGGCGTGCTGGGGAAGAAGGTAAGTGGGAAAGTGAGTAAGTGGGTGCGTGAGAAGCCCGCAGCCAGTCCCACTGACCCACTCACCCACTCACCCGCCCACCTCGCCAACCCTCAGCAGTTGATCGACGCCACGCTCAAACTGGGCCACGGCACGCTGCTCGCGCTCGATAATTCCGGCACCGTGACCGTCCACTCCACGGAGCGCGCCTGCGGCCAGTGCGGACGCTCCTTCCAACTGCTCGACCCGAAAATCTTCAGCTACAACTCCGCACAAGGCTGGTGTCCGCAGTGCCGCGGCTTCGGCGAATTGTTTTATCTTCCTGAAGTCGAACGCGGCGCACGCGCCGACGCCATCGAAGAATCTTGGTGGGGCTGGCAGGAAGGCAAACGCGAGCCATGCCCGCTCTGCCACGGCGCGCGGTTGAACGAAATCGCCCGCGCGGTGCGCCTCCCGTTGCCGGGTCCAAAGTCCAAAGTCCAAAGTCCAAAGTCGCCGACCATCGACACTGTCGCGCAGTTCTCCGTCGCCGCAGCCGCCGAGTTTTTCCGCGCGCTGAAATTCTCCGGTCGCGACGCACTCATTGCGCGCGACATCCTCCCCGAAATTTCCGAGCGCCTGAAATTTCTCGATGAAGTTGGCCTCGGTTATCTCCAGCTCGGGCGCGGCGTGACCACGCTCTCGGGCGGCGAAGCCCAGCGCATTCGCCTCGCCGCGCAGCTCGGCTCGAATCTCTGCGGCGTGCTCTACGTGCTCGACGAGCCGACCATCGGCCTCCATGCGCGGGACAACGTGCAGTTGCTCGCCGCACTGGAGCAGCTCCGCTCGCGCGGCAATTCCCTCGTCGTCGTCGAGCACGACGAGGAGACGATGCGCCGCGCCGATTACATCATCGACCTCGGCCCCGGCGCGGGCATCGAGGGTGGTGAAGTGGTGGCGCACGGGACGCTCGATGAATTGTTGCGGAACGAAAATTCGCTCACCGGCCGCTGCCTGAGTGCGCGGAAAAAATATCCGACGCGCGGCAAGCGGCGGGCCGTCGTCCGCGTAGGAGACGAGGTAACGAGTCCCACTTCAAAATCAACGAGCCGCACCAAAGGCAAAAAAGATCAGAGACTCCTTACGTCGTCACCTACGTTGCTGTTGCAGCACGCCGCTGTTCACAATCTCCAAGACCTCACCGTCCATTTCCCGCTGAACCGTTTCGTCGCCGTCACCGGCGTGAGCGGTTCCGGCAAGAGCACGTTGATTCGCGAATGCCTGCTGCCCGCACTCGACGCCAAGTTGAACAAGAAGGCCAAGGGTCGGGGGCCGAAGTTAAAACTCCCGCCGCCGCCATCCGGCGAAATCATCTCCGGCCACGAATTGATCCAGTCCGTCTATGAAGTGGACCAGTCGCCCATTGGTCGCACGCCGCGCTCGACGCCCGCGACCTACGTCGGCTTCTTCGACGACATCCGCGCGCTCTTCGCGCAGACGCCCGAGGCGCGAATGCGCGGCTACGGGCCGGGCCGTTTCTCCTTCAACAGCGCGCAAGGCCGCTGCCCGGAATGCGAAGGCGCAGGCCAGATCAAGTTGGAGATGAATTTCCTCCCGCCCGCCTACGTGCGCTGCGAGACGTGCAACGGGAGCCGCTTCAATCGCGAGACGCTCGACATCGAATACAAGGGAAAGAACATCGCGCAGGTGCTGGAGCTGTCCGTCGAGGAAGGCATCGAGTTCTTCGCGAGCTTCCCGAAAATCAAGCGGCCCATCGAGGCGCTCCGCGACACGGGACTCGGCTACATCAAGCTCGGCCAGACCAGCCCCACGCTCAGCGGTGGCGAAGCGCAGCGCGTGAAACTCGTCACGCATCTGCTCGGCGGCCTGCGCCCCGGCCCGGACGCACTCCCCGTTCAAGGTTCAAAGTTCAAAGTTCAAAGTTCAAAGTTGTTCGTCCTCGAAGAACCCACCATCGGCCTGCACATGGCCGACGTGCAGCGACTCGTGGAAGTGATTCAACGTCTCGTGGACGCGGGCCATTCCGTGATCGTGATCGAACACAACTTGGATTTGATCGCGGAAGCCGACTGGGTGATTGACCTCGGCCCGGAAGCGGGCGCAGCCGGCGGCACGCTCGTGGCGGAAGGCCCGCCCGAGGAAATTGCGCGCACACGCGGCTCGCACACCGGACGATTTCTCGCGGATGTGTTGCGTCAGTGAAAACGGCCACACTCCCAACGCTGACGCGCAGCACCGCGCGCCTTGTCACTCGCCGAGCGTTTGGAGTGCGACCGCTTTTCCGCAGTCAACCGCGCGTGCAAAGTCGCCCTACTTCTTCACCACCAGCAGCCCGTTGCCGTCCTTCATCTTGCCGCAGGCCACGAGGACGATGTCGATGATGCCCCAGATGCCGAAGCCGCCGCAGGTGATCAGCTTGAGGATGCCCAGGCCGATGGAGCCGAGGTAAAAACGGTCCACGCCGAGGCCGCCGAGGAAGATCGACAGCAGCAGGGTGACCAGCCAGTCCTTGGGTGAGGTTTCGCCGGTGGGTTGGATTTCGCCGTTGCTCATAATGGTTTTGCTTCGTCTGATTTTTCCGCGTGCGTGTTCAGGTTGCGGACTGGCGGAATGTTTGAGGCAACGCGGGCGCGAGGGCAATGCGACATTCATGGTGTGAGTCCGTGCCGAGTCTCGCCCCACCGGGCGCTACGTGAAGAGTTTCGTCACCAGTTCCCCGTGAACGTCAGTGAGACGGAAGTCACGACCCTGGAAACGGAACGTGAGTTTTTTATGATCGAGTCCGAGCAGGTGCAGAATCGTGGCGTGAATGTCGTGGACGTGCGCGGGATCTTCGATGGAATTGAAACCCAGTTCGTCGGTCTTGCCGAGGACTTGCCCGGCTTTCACGCCGCCGCCGGCGAACCACATGGTGAAGGCGTCGATGTGATGGTTGCGTCCGGTGGTGTCGCGGTTCTCGCCCATCGGGGTGCGGCCGAATTCGCCGCCCCAGACGACGAGCGTGTCCTTGAGCAGGCCGCGCGCTTGCAAATCTTTCACCAGCGCGGCCTGGCCTTGATCGACATCGCGGCAGAGTTTCTCGAAGTCGCCCTGCAAGTTTTCGCCCGGGCCGCCGTGGCTGTCCCAGTTGGTGTGATAGAGCTGCACGAAGCGCGTGCCGCGTTCGACGAGCCGGCGCGCGAGCAGGCAGTTGCGCGCGAAGGACGGCTTGTCCTTCTCCACGCCGTAGAGCTTCAGCGTCGCCTCGCTCTCGCCGGACAAATCAATGAGTTCCGGCGCACTCGACTGCATCCGATACGCCATCTCGTATGACGAGATGCGCGTGGTGATTTCCGGGTCGCCGGTCTCGACGAGGCGCGAGAGATTCAGGTCGCGAATGGCGTCGATGGTCTGGCGTTGCTTCGTCGCGCTCACGCCTTTGGGCGAAGACAAATCGAGAATCGGATCACCGCCGCCGCGAAAGGGCACGCCTTGATAAGTCGTCGGGAGAAAACCGCTGCCCCAGTTCACCGCGCCACCGCGCGGGCCGCGCGGGCCGCTCTGCAAGACCACGAACCCCGGCAAATCCTGTGACTCGCTGCCGAGTCCATACGTCACCCACGAACCCATGCTCGGCCGGCCGAACTGCCCGGAGCCGGTGTTCATGAAGAGCTTGGCCGGCGCGTGATTGAACAGCGTGGCCTGGCACGAATGCAC
>JANOAY010000304.1:0-4586 GCA_031411375.1 Pedosphaera sp.
TGCGGCGGAGCCTCCTTCATCATCAGCACGTAGATGCCGTCCAACCGCGCCGCCTGCGCGCGCTCGCGCACGAAGCTCGTGAAGAACTCCTCGCGGTTGCGGCTGTAATCCGCCTTCCGGTTCTCCGGCACGCCGGGGAAAGTCTCGATGAGCAAATCCTTGCGCAGCTCGCGCTGAATTTTCTGAATGGCCGCATCCGCCTGCTGCACGGCGGCGGGCGAGAACAATCCGGCGTCATCCCGCACCTCCGGCCCGACCGCGCGGGCGGAACCGGCACTCACGAGACCGATTGCGACCAGCAGCCAAATCATCGCACGCTGAAGCATTCTTTTTTTCATGCGGTGTTGATCACCGACACGACGCGCTTTGACCAATAGAAATCCTGGGATGATTTCCACGAGTGCAGCATCTGGCCCCCTCTCCTCGCGAGGCACGAGTGAGGAGAGGGTTAGGAGCAGGTCAAGAAAGGTTTGTGCGCCGTCGTGTTCACCAAGCACCTCCTCTCCCCAGCCCTCCCCTCCGCTACGCGGAAGGAGAGGGAATCGGAAGGCGGTTCGTCGGCGGAGGACGGCTGTCCTCGCAGGCGAGTCTCTGATCAATCTGGGCAGCAATAGTGAGACTCGTTACCTCGTCTCCTACGCGGCCAGCCGTGGAGAGGGGGCGCTCAGGCCATCAGGCAGGCTTCGGTGGGCTGGTGGTTCCACGAGAGCGGGAGCACAAGGTCGTGCAGCTCCGGGCGGTGGAAATGCACCACGAGCTGCGCGTCGGTCAGGCCGCGGGCGCGGGAGTAGAGGACGGCGGCCTGGGTGGTGACGAAGTCGCGGGCCTGCGCGGGGTCGCTGGTCCAGTCGCTGTTGCGGACGTAGTAGAGGCGGGTGCGGGCGTGCTGCAAAAGCAGGTGGCGGTTTTCAGAAGCGTTCTTCATGGCGGTGCGTGGCGATTAATTGTTGTCTCGGAACAGGCAGTTTGTAACGAGGCGAAGCGGGCGCGGACAATTCGTAGGACTACGGGCCGGGGGCTAGGGGCGGCCGGGGAGCGCCGACATCTCTGCCAGCGGGGACATGGGCTGGTTCCAGAAACACGCCGGCTGGAAGCCGGCGCTCCCAGTGAGCTTGGGGAAAAAATTTGGCGGACTTTTCGGCGCGGCGGCGCATTCTCCCACGGACGACCCAATATTCTATGGAACTTGCACCCAATTCGTGCCGGCATTTCCGGCGCGCGCCGGCTCAGACCGGACTGTGCTTCTCTGTTTCAGCGGCCCGATTTTTTTCACAACCCACATCCGACACTCTCATGAACAACCTGGCTCCCCGTTGGTTTCATTTTCTCACCGCGCTGCTGCTCGCGGTGCTCTGGCATTTCGAGGCGCGCGCGGCCAGCGTCGGCCCGGCGGGCTACACGAATGACTTCACGGTCTGGCCGGTCGCGGCGGACTGGGCCACCGTGGGCATCGCGGGCGGCGGCGGCGACGTGTATGACCTCGACACGGACGTGAACACCAATCTCGCCTACTCGGTCACGGGCATCAGTTTTCAAGTCGCGTCGAACGCGGCCGCGCTGCCCGTGCAGTTGACGAATGCGGCGTGGAGTTCTCCGGGCGGTTTCGTGCAGACCCGCCCGAACGGCACGCGCGCCACCGCCCTGCTCGGCAAGTTTGTGAACAACACGGGGACGAACGCGGCGGAGATTCGCGTTGCCTACCAGTTGACGCTGGCGGGGACGGCGGTGAACGAGGACGCGGGCAAGGGTACGCATGTCTATTACAGCCTGAGCGGGCTGGTCGGGAGCTGGATGCCGCTGGCGGCGTTGAACAACTCCTCGAACGCCGGAGTGCGGGCCTTGAGCACGAACGTCACGGTGAACTGGCCGGACGGCGCCAGCCTCTTCCTGCTCTGGGCCGATGACAACACCGCCTCCCTCACCGACAGCGCCAACCAGATCGACAACTTCTTCCTCGGCGTCAGCGCGGGCGCGCAGCCTTCGCTCACGGTCAATCTCACCGCGCCGACGAATGGCGCGCTCTACTTGTCCGGCCCGGCCATCGCCACTTCCTCGACGGTGGACTACGGCACGCTGCCGCACTCGGTGGAATATTTTCTCAGTGCGGGCGCGGGAAACACCATCTTTGCGTCCGCAGGTTCGAGCACTACCCCGCCGTACTCCGTGAACCTCGCGGGGCTGACGGCGAACATCTACAACCTCTACGCCGTGGTTACAGACGCGGGCGGCGCGCAGGAAGTGGACGGCTCGGGTACGAACACCTTCACCGTGCTCGACCCGATCAGCGCGACGCTCGCGGCCCCGGCGGACGGCACGACGATTGAGAACAGCCAGAGCGTCATCAGCACCGCCACGGTTACGGGCGGCACCGCGCCATACTCGGTGCAATTTTTCCTCGATGGCGCGAGCAACGGGCCGGCCTTGAGCACGCCGCCGTTCACGCGCGACTTCGGCCTCCTCGCCATTGCCGACCACACCATCCGCGCCACGGTCACGGACGCGCGCGGCTGGGTGAGCAACTCGCCGGTTCACACCGTTCACATCGTCGGCCCGC
Source organism: Pedosphaera sp. (assembly GCA_031411375.1). Lineage (GTDB taxonomy): Bacteria > Verrucomicrobiota > Verrucomicrobiia > Limisphaerales > SIBH01 > JANNGC01. The sequence goes on from JANOAY010000304.1 coordinate 2,555, forward strand.
TCGGAGTGACGCTGACGCCGACGAACGGCGCGGCGCAGCCCTTCGGTTCTTCGCTCGTGCTCATGGCTTTGCCGCTCGGCGGCAACGGGCCGTATTCGGTCGAGTTTTTCACGAACGGCGTGTCGGCGGGAACCGTGACTGCTCCCTATCAATTGAACCTCGGCGCGTTGCCCGTGGGCAGCTACGTGGTGTCCGCAACGGGGACGGACAGTTCCGCGCCCGTGCCGCAGGTCGCGAGTTCGAGCACGAACACGGTCACGGTCGCGCCGAATCCAGTGACGGCGACTTTGACCGCGCCGATTCCGAATCAAATCGTGACAGCGGGACAAAATTTTAATCTCACGGCCAGCGCCTCGGTCTTCGCGCCCGTCAGCGTGGTGAACGTGCAGTTCTTCCTCGATGGCGCGCCCGCTGGCACCGACACGAACGCGCCCTACCTGGCTGCCGTGAATCCCGCGCTCGGCGCGCACACGGCCTACGCGGTGGCGACGGATTCGCTCGGGCGGCAGAGCGTCACGGCCACGAACACCTTCACCGCCACGTTGCCGCCGAGCGCGGCGGTGGTTGGCCCGACGGGTTACACCAATGACTTCAGCGCGCAGCCTTCGGCGGTGGACTGGAGCACGATCAGCGTGACGGGCGCGGCGGGCGACGCCTACACGATGGACACGGAGGTCAACGCGGTCATCTCGCAACTCACGGTGACCAACCGCACCACGGCGGCAGCGGGCGATCCGCCCACACAGCTCGCGACCGCCGTGTGGAGTTCGTCGAATTTTTATTTGCAGACCCGCCCGACGGGCAACCGCTACACCGCGCTGCTCGCGCGCTTCCTCAACCAGTCCGGCACCAACGCCACGCAACTTTCCATCTCCTACCAGCTCACCATTGCGGCCGCTTCTCCGACCGAGGAAATCGGCACGCGCGCCTACTACAGCCTGAGCGGCCTGCCGGGAACGTGGACGAATCTCCCCGCGCTCAGCCACGCGCTCGCGGCCAACGGCGTGACCAACCTCAGCGCCACGCTCGCGCTCGACTGGACGAACGGCGCGAGCCTGTTCCTCGTGTGGCTGGACGACAATGCCGGCGGCGCCGGTGCGGCGGGCACGGACCCGGCGAACGAATACGACAACTTCTCGCTCCTCGTCACGGCGGGCGAACCGCCGGCCTTCGCCACGCGCGTCACGGCTCCGGCGGCGAACGCGCTGTTTGTTTCGGGCAATTCCATCGAAGCCACCGCGACCGTCGCGAGCGGCACGAGTCCGTACGCCGTCGAGTTTTTCGTGAGCAACGGCGGCGGCTTCGCTTCCGCCGGGAGCAGCGCCACCGCGCCGTACTCGGTCTCGCTCGGCGCACTGCCGGCGGGTGACTACAACATTTATTCCGTCGCGACGGACAGTTCGCTCGCAACGACGAACTCGCTGACCAACTCCTTCCGCGTCGCGGATCCGGTTGCTTTCACGCTCACCGCTCCGGCGGACAACACGACGGTGGACAACCTCACGCCCGTGACCGGCACCACGACCGTGGCCGGCGGCACGCCGCCGTACTCGGTGCAATTCTTCCTCGATAACAATCCGAGCGGCTCACCGATCACCAGCGCGCCCTATGAACGCAACTTCGGCGCGCTGCTCGCGGGCGCCCACACGATTCGTGCGACCGTCACAGACGCGCGCGGCTGGGCGAGCAACACGCTGGCCAGCACCGTCCACGTCACCGGGCCGCTCGGCGCGTCGCTGATTCCAATGGAGGGCGCGAACTTTATTTTCGGATCGTCCATCACGCTGACCGGCATTCTCGGCGGCGGCAGCGCGCCCTACGCGGCGGACTTTTTCGTGAACGGACTTTCGGTCGGCGTGGTCAGCACGCCGCCATTTATTGTGCCGCTCGGGATTTTGCCGGAAGGCAGCTATGCGGGCCACATCGTCGCGACGGACAGTTCCGCGCCGACGCCGCAGCACTTCACCTCGGCCACAAACGTCTTCACCATTCTCCCGAACCCGCTGACCGTGGCGCTCACCACGCCCACGAA
>JANOAY010000305.1:0-3642 GCA_031411375.1 Pedosphaera sp.
ACGGGCGAAGACTTGCGCGTGACGCTGCGGACGTTCCAGACGCCCGCCCTGGCCGTCCTGTTGCTCGTGCTCGTGAGTTTCTCAACAGCGAACATTCACGGCGCGGAAGCGGCGCAGAAAATTTCCCCAGCCGCCACCGCTTCCGGCACGCAACTCGACCGCTCAATTGATGAAGTGTTGCAACGCCCCGAATACACTTGGCGCGAACCGCGCGTCAAAAAGGACGGCGGCGAAGAGGAGGAATCCGCCCTGTGGCTGCGCGTGAAAGCCTGGCTGAAGAAAACCATGCGCGCCTTCGGTGACTGGATTGACGACCTCTTCAAAAAGAATCGTGGCCTGCCCGGCGGCGGATGGAACTTCCCGTTTTCCGCCCAAGGCTTCACCTACATCCTGATCGCCGTGGTCGCCGTGATCATCGGGCTGCTGGTCTGGTTTCTCTGGCGCAGCCGCTCGCGCGCCGCCCGCATCGGCATGGAAGCCACGCCCGCCACGCCACTGCCCGACCTCACGAGCGACGACGTCTCTGGCGACGAACTGCCCGTGGACGGCTGGACGGCGCTCGCGCTGGAACTGCTGGAGCGCGGCGAACTGCGGCTCGCCATGCGCGCGTTTTATTTCTCCAGCCTCGCGCATCTCGCCGCGCGCAGCCTCGTCAAAATCGCCAAGTTCAAAAGCAACCGCGACTACGAGCGCGAACTGCTCCGCCGCAGCCACGCGCTGCCCAACTTGACCGCCAGCTTCTCCGACAACGTCTCGATCTTCGACCGCGTCTGGTACGGCCAGCACACGATTGACACCGACCTGATCCAGCAGTTTCGCGGCAACGTGGAAAGGATTCGAGAATGCTGAACCGCCGCGCCACCTTGCTGCTCGCGCTGCTCGTCCTGCTCGTCGCGTTCGGCTACGGACTCATCCAGCTTTTCAGTCTGCGCTTCGCCAGCGGCGATGTTTATCCGGCGTACTCGTCGCTGCGCGCGGACCCGCTGGGTGCCCGGGTCTATTACGAGAGCCTCGAACAACTCGGCGACACCGGCGTGCGCCGCTTCATTCAGCCCGTGGAAAAATTGCCGCACGGACGCGAGGCGACGCTGTTCATCTTCGGCCTCGCGTGGGATAAAATGTCCGCGTCACCCAATGAGTTCAAGGCCATCGATACTTTCGTGCGTGAAGGCGGGCGGCTCGTCGTTACGCTGTATCCTGAACTCGCTCGTCCGCGCACCAACACCTCCGGCTTCGGCACGAATCGTCCGGCGTTCAAGAAGGCGGCCGATGACGAAGACGCCGAGCAAATCAATCTGCGCGCCAAGTGGGGCTTCGGCTACGAGCACGTCCCGACGCCGCGCAAACAAATGGTTTTCTCCCCCGTCGAAGCGCGGCGCATCGCACCCGGCCCCTACCCCGTCAACCTCACTTGGCACAGCGGGCTGGTCTTCACGAATCTCGACCTCGCCTGGCGCGTGCTCTACGCGCGCGGCACCGACCCGGTGATGATTGAACGCCCGGTCGGACGCGGCTCGATCATCCTCGCCACCGACTCCTACTTCGTGAGCAACGAGGCGCTGCGCAAGGAACGCGCGGCGGACCTGCTCGCCTGGCTGCCGGGCGGCCAACGCGAAGTGCTGTTCGACGAAACGCATCTCGGCGTGCAGCAGAATCCCGGCGTGGCCACGCTCGCGCGCCGCTATGGACTGCAAGGTGGCGTGGCCGCGCTGCTCGCGCTCGCGGTGCTGTTCATCTGGAAAAGTTCCGCGAGCTTTCTGCCGCGCGATCAAACCGCCGTCACGGCCGCGCCCGTGCTGGGCCGCGAGTCCGCCGCAGGTTTTGAAAACCTGCTGCGCCGTGGCATCGCGCCCAAGAATCTTCTCCAGACCGCGCTCGACGAATGGCACAAGTCCTCGCGCCTCGACGCCCGCGTCACTCCGGCGCGGCGGGAGAGAATTCGCGCCGTGATCGAAACCTTCAACACCGCCGAGAAACCGAACATGGTGGAGACCTATCGCGAAGTGGCGCGCATTTTGAACCGTAAGAAATGAAACTGGAAAACTGACTATGACGAACACCGAACGACTTAAAGAAGTCCTCAACCAGGCGCGGCACGAAGTCGCCAAAGTCATCATCGGCCAGGGCGCCGTGGTGGATCGCGCGCTCATCGCCATCTTCACCGGCCAGCACGCGCTCATCGAGGGCGTGCCCGGCGTGGCGAAGACGCTGCTCGTCCGCACGCTCGCGCACGTCCTCGGCACAAACTTCTCGCGCATCCAGTTCACGCCCGACCTGATGCCCGCCGACATCACCGGCACCAACGTCTTCAATCTGCAACGCAACGAGTTCAATTTGATCCGGGGCCCCATCTTCACCTCTTTCCTGCTCGCCGATGAAATCAACCGCGCGCCGGCCAAGACGCAGTCCGCGCTGCTGCAGGCCATGCAGGAACGCAACGTGACCATTGACCGCGACACGCACGCACTGCCGGAGAACTTCACCGTGTTCGCCACGCAAAATCCGATTGAGTACGAGGGCACGTACCCGCTGCCCGAAGCGCAGAAGGATCGCTTCATGTTGAAGATCACCATGACTGCGCCGGGCCGCGACGAGGAATTGATCCTCGCGCAACGGATGCTCGGCGATGATTCGCCGGAAGCCACGCTCGGACGCGGCACGGTGCAGGCTGTCATCAAGGCGGAGGAGTTGGGCGAACTGCGGCGCAGCCTCCAGGGCATCACGCTGCGCGAGGAACTCGTCGGCTACATCGTGGACATCGTGCGCGCCACGCGCCAGCACGAGAGCGTGCTGGTCGGGGCCGGCCCGCGCGCCACGCAAAGCCTCCTGCTCGCCGCCCGCGCCCACGCCGCGATGGGCGGACGCGACTTCGTGACGCCCGACGACATCAAGGCGATGGCCGTGCCGGTGCTGGAGCACCGTCTGATTCTGCGCCCGGAGTTCGAGATCGAAGGACTCGCCGTGGGCGAAGTGATTGAAAGAATCCTGCAGGAGATTGCCGTGCCGCGATGATCATCCCCCGCACACGACTGTTGCTCTGGTTCGCTATTCTCGTGGTGCCGTTCGCCATGCTGGCGGGACTGGTGCCAGGAACAACGCCCTTGGCCTTGGCGGTGATGGCGCTTTTCATCGCCGTCTTGGCGATCGATGCGTGGCGCGCGGTTCGTCTTCTTGATGGCGTGGCGTTGAACCTCACACCGCTGGTTCGCGCCACGCAGGAACGAATGTTCACCATCGCGGTGCTGGTGCGGAATCCGTCCCTGCGTGCCCGCACCCTGCGCATCGCCCTCGCGTTCCCGCCCGAACTGATTGCGTCCGTCGATGAAATCACCACCCAGCTTCCGGCAGAAAGCGAATGGTCATCGTTCAACTGGAGTTGTTCGGGAAGTGTGCGCGGGAAATTCCACATCACTACCGCGCGCGTGGAAGCGGCTTCGCTACTCGGCTTCTGGTCGCGCTGGCAGACTTTGCCCGTCGCCAGCGAGGTGCGCGTGTATCCAAACCTTGCCAAGGATCGCAACAGTCTCGCGGCACTGTTCCTGAATCGCGGAGCGTTCGGCATCCACGCCCAGCGTCAGATCGGGCGCGGGCGCGACTTCGAGAAACTCCGCGAATACATCCCCGGCGACAGCATCGAGGACA
>JANOAY010000306.1:0-5247 GCA_031411375.1 Pedosphaera sp.
CCCTTTCCCGACCCAGCTTGCGAAATGGTGAATTTCACGCCGTCGGATAAACCCACGGCTCGCGGTACGGGCGACTGAGGAGTTTGCTCGCTTCGGCGTCGCCGGTGATTTGCTCCTTCGCGCCATCCCATTCGATGCTGCGGCCCACGCGCCACGAGATCATGCCGAGCAACGGCAGCACCGAGGCGCGGTGCGCGATCTCGATGTTCGCCACCGCCTTCTTCCCGCTCTCGATGGACTCCATGAAGTCAGCCCAGAGCAGTTTGAGATTGTGGCCGTCGGGCTGTTGCAGTTGTGAATCCTCGTGCTGCGTCTGCGCCTTGGAGTCGGTGGGATAAAACGTCCAGCCATCCTGCCAGCCGATGTGCAGCGTGCCTTTGGTGCCGTAGAAGTAGGCGCCAATCTTGTGCTTCTCGGCCTTGTTGTCGGCGAAGCGGCGGTGTTCCCAAACGCAGGTGAAACTCTCGAAATCATAAGTCGCGACCTGATGATCCGGCGCGTCGCTGGTTTGTTCCTTGTCGTTCAAAATCGCCGCGCCCGCGATGGGACGACCGCCGGAGCAGAAGACGCGCTTGGGATATTTCTCGTCGCTCCACAGGAGAACCTGATCGAGCCAATGCACGCCCCAGTCGCCGAGTTGGCCGTTACCGTAGTCGAGGAAGTTGCGCCAGCCGCCGGGATGTAGCTTCTGGTTGAAGGGCCGCTTCGGAGCGGGACCGCACCACATGTCCCAGTCCATGCCTTCGGGCGGTTCGCTGTTCGCGGACGGACGATCCTTGCCGCCGCCGCCGTGGGCGAAGAGGCGGACCATGCCGACATCGCCGACCGCACCGGACTTGAGAAATTTCATGCCGCTGACGTGATGCGGCCCGATGCGCCGGTGCAACCCCACTTGCACCACGCGCCCGCTCTCGCGCGCGGCGCGCAGCATGGCGCGGCTCTCGTTCACGGTGTGGCCCGTGGGCTTCTCGACGAAAACGTGCGCGCCGGCCATGACTGCCGCGATGGACTGGAGCGCGTGCCAATGATCCGGCGTGGCGATGAGGACGATCTCGGGTTTCTCCTTTTCCAGCATTTCGCGAAAATCGTTATACGTTTTCGGTTTGTCGCCATTCAGGTCGGTGACTTGTTCGGCGGCGACTTCACGGACGTTTTCATGCACATCGCACAGGCCGACCACTTTGACGCGTCCGCTGGCGATGGCTTCCTTGAGAATGTTCTTCCCCCACCAGCCGCAGCCAATGAGCGCAGTGCGAAATTTCTTCACGGGGTCGGCGGCGCGAATGAACGGCGCGGCGGAAAATGCGGCGCTGGCAAGCGCGGTCTGTTGCAGAAAGCGGCGGCGAGGGAACAGAAACGTTTTTTTCATGGCGACGTTATGGACGGCGCAAGGCTCGGGAAAATTTCATCGCGAGTCACGGCGGGATTATTTCGGCAGGCGGTCGGTTGGATTGGAGCGCCGAGCATTGCTCGGCACGGAAGGGCAATTCAGGCCATGCCGAGCAATGCTTGGCGCTCCGAGGTTGCAACGCGGAAATTCTATTTTCTTCGGCCCGCGTCATCACAATAGTCCGCCCATGTCCGCACCTTCGCCGAAACCAGACGACATGCCGCCGCAGGACGATGCGGTGATTGGCCGCGCCTTTCAGCGTTCAGCCATCGTCATCGCCGCCGTGGTCGCGGTCGGCGTGGTGTTTCTTTTCTGGTGGTCGGGGCGCAAGGAAATGCCTGGCGAAAGGAAAACCGAGTTGAACGCGCCGGAACTGCCGCGCGCCGTGGCCGACGTGCCAACGGTGAAGTTCACGGACTTCACCACCGAGTCGGGAATCCAGTTCACCCACTTCAACGGCGCGTATGGCGACAAGCTGCTTCCGGAAACGATGGGCGGCGGCGTGGCCTTCCTCGACTTCAATGGCGATGGCGCGGCGGACTTGCTGTTCGTGAGCGGGCGGGACTGGCCTTGGGGAAAAGCAGAAAGCGGAAAGCAGAAAGCAGAAATTCCTGCCGGCACCGTCACGCTTTACCGCAATGACGGTCACGGCCACTTCACCGACGCGACCGCTGGCTCCGGCTTTGAATCAAACTTCTACGGCACGGGCGTGGCGGTCGGCGATTACGACAACGACGGCTTCGTGGATGTGCTGGTCACCGGCGTGGGCGAGAATCATCTCTTCCGCAATCTCGGCGGCGGCAAGTTCGAGGACGTAAGCGCGCGCGCCGGACTGGTGAACGAGCCAACGCGCTGGAGCACGAGCGCGGCCTTCGTGGATTACGACAACGATGGGCGGCTCGACTTGTTCATCTGCAACTACGTGAAGTGGTCGCGCGAAATTGATCAAGGGGTGAACTACACGCTGGCCGGAATCGGCCGCGCCTACGGGCCGCCGCTGAATTTCGAGGGTTCATTCCCGCAGCTTTATCACAACGAGGGCGGCGGCATCCTGCTCGACGTGTCGCGAGCGGCGGGTTTGCAGATCACAAACGCCGCGACCGGCGCGCCCATCGCCAAGTCGCTCGGCATCGCGCCTGTGGATTTGAACAACGACGGCTGGATTGATTTCGTGGTGGCGAATGACCAGGTGCAGAACTTTGTCTTCAGCAATCGTCATAACGGAACATTTGCAGAAGTCGGCGCGCAATCGGGCGTGGCGTTTGATCCGTATGGCTTGGCGCGCGGCGCGATGGGCATCGACTCGGCGCGTTTCCGCAACGACAACGCGCTCGGCATCGCCATCGGCAATTTCGCCAACGAGCCGAACGCGCTTTACGTGGCGCAGAACGATTCGCTGCTCTTCGCCGACGAAGCCATCACCGAGGGCCTCGGCCCGGCGAGCCGGCAGTTGCTGAAGTTCGGACTGTTCTTCTTCGACTACGATCTCGATGGCCGCCTCGACGTGCTCACGTCGAACGGCCACATCGAGGAGGAGATTTCAAAAATCCAGAAGAGCCAGAGCTACCGCCAGCCCGCGCAACTGTTTTGGAACGTCAGTTCGAGAAAGGGCGCGACCTTCGTCCCCGTGCCGCCGGAGAAAGCGGGCGCGGATCTGTTCAAGCCCATCGTGGGTCGCGGCTCGGCGTACGCGGACATTGACGCCGACGGCGACCTCGACGTGGTGCTGACGCAAATCGCAGGCGCACCGCTGCTGCTACGCAACGATCAGAAGCTCGGACATCATTGGCTGCGCATGAAGTTAATCGGCACGAAGTGCAACCGCGACGCCATCGGCGCGTGGGTTAAGGTGCGCGTCGCCGGCCGCACGCTCGCGCAGCAAGCGATGCCGGCGAAAGGCTACCTCTCGCAATCCGAGTCCGTGCTGACCTTCGGCCTCGGCATGGCCACGCGAGTCGATGCGGTGGAAATCACCTGGCCCGGCGGCGCGGTGCAGAAGGTTTCGCCGGTGAAGGTGGATGCGGTGAACACGATTACCGAAGGACGCGCGCCTTAGCCGTTGCGGCCCGGCTGTAGAAATGGAAAGCTGAACGCCATGAAGGCCGCCGCCGCTTCCTTGAAACGCAGATTCCCATTCGCGTCTGAATTCGTCACGGGCGCGGACGGTCACGTCAGCAAAGTCATTCTCGACCTGCCGACCTTCGAGCGGCTCGTCGGCGAACTGGAGGACGAAGCTCTCGCACGCGCCATGAATGAAGTGCGGCACGAGAAACCGCTCTCGAAAGCTGCGGCGCTCAAACGACTCGTACGTAACTGAAACGGTTCATCCATCGTTTCTTCCCCTGATTTATGCACTCGGAATACATCGAACGCGTCGTGGATCTCACCGACCCCGCGCTTAATCGTCTCTACAATCTCAGCGTCGAGGAGGCGCGCACCCGCGTGCTGGCGAATGACGCCGAGGGCGTACGCGCTATCGAAGGTTCCTTCGCCCTGCTCGCGCGCGACGGCAAGACGGTACGCATGGCGCGCTCGCTCGACCGGCCGATGCGCTACTTCCTCGCCAAGCGCGCCGCAGGCCCCGCGCTCATCGTCGCCGACCGCATTGACGCGATTCACGAGCAGTTGAAGCGCGAAGGGCTGGCCGAGCAGTTTCATCCCAGCTACACGCGCATGGTGCCGGCGCATTACATCATCGAACTGCAACTCATCGGCTGCCCCGATCCTGATCCGACCTACGCGCGCTTTTTCAATCCGCAGCGGAACAAGCTTTCCACCGACCTGGATGAGATTGGCCGCGCTTACATCGGCGCGCTGGCGGAGGAGATCGCCAAATATGTGCAGCGTGTTCCGGCGACTGAGCCGATTGGTGTCTGTTTCTCCGGCGGCATCGACAGCGGCGCGGTGTTGCTCACCACCTACCACGTCATGGGTCAATTGGGCTTGAGTCCGTCGCGGCTCAAGGCGTTCACGCTCAGCTTCGGCGATGGGCCGGACTTGCAGCAGGCGCGCGAATTTCTGAAACGCGTCGGTCTCGAAATGATGCTCGAACCCATCGAAGCCGATCTCGGCAGCATCGACGTGCGCGAGACGATTCGTGTGCTCGAGGATTACAAACCGCTCGACGTGGAATGCGCCTCGATGGGCCTCACGCTTTGCCGCAGCATCCGTGAGCGTTATCCTGATTGGAAATTTCTGATCGACGGCGATGGCGGCGACGAGAACTTGAAGGACTACCCCATCGAAGAGAACAAGGAACTGACCATCCGCAGCGTCGTCCACAACACCATGCTCTATCAGGAAGGCTGGGGCGTGGGCCGCATCAAGCACTCGCTCACCTACAGCGGCGGATTGAGCCGCGGCTACGTGCGCACTTACGCGCCGGGGCGACATTACGGCTTCGACAGTTTCAGCCCCTTCACGCAGCCGAACGTGATCGAAGTGGCGGAAGGCATTCCGTTCATCTCACTCACCGACTACAGCGTGGAAAAACTTTACGCGCTAAAAGGTGAAATCGTGGCGCGCGGCGTGAAGGCGGTGACGGGCATCGACATGCCGGTGTTCCCCAAGCGCCGCTTCCAGCACGGCGCGCTGCCGGTCGAGCAATTGCGCCAGCGCGTGCCGCAACGCGAGGTGGATTTCCGGAAACAGTTTCTCGCAATGTACCAATGAAGCCCGTGCTCCTCACTCTGTGCGCTTTGACCGCGAGCGTGATCCAAGCCAGTGCAACGGAGCGCCGAGCAACGCTCGGGCCCAACGGCGAAGTCTCCGCCCAAGAACGAGCGATGCTCGGCGCGCCCAGCGAAAAAGTGGTAAATCAGCCCCGCCTGGCCAGTGCGCCCCAGTGGGTGTAACGA
>JANOAY010000307.1:0-6687 GCA_031411375.1 Pedosphaera sp.
CTCGCACGAGTTCCCGATCACGCAGCCGTCGCCGATGATCACGCCCTCGCGCAAGTAGGCGTTGTGGCGGATCTGGCAGTTCTTTCCGATGATGGCCGGGCCTTTGATCATCACGCCGTCCTCCAGCACCGTGCCTTCACCGATGAAAACATTCTCGCCGACCCACGCGTTGCCCACGCAGGTGTTGTGCAGGGCAGGGCGAAGATTCTTCGCGAGGTAATCTTTGATCTTCTTCAGCGCGTCCCACGCGTGCTCGCAACCGTCGAAGATCGCGGCGTGCTCGCTCTGCGCGAGGTCAAACAAGTCGGTCGGTTTGAACATGCGGCGATGAAACACTGCGGCGGGAAAAATTCCAAAAACCAAATCCGGCGGACTTGGGACTCCCAACACCATTCTTGTGGTGGGTTTTGTCGCGCTGCGACAAAACCAGCCCGCGCAGAGCGGGCGACCCGTGCGACCAAAGGTGTGACGGATACGTTCGGCTTTCCGGCGGGCCGCTCTGCGCGGCCCGACTGGTCGCAGCGCGACCAGTTCCACCACGCACCTCGTCACCGCACCTCGAACGGCAGCCGCACCGTGGCGTTGGTGAAGCGCCGCTCCACGCCCTCGAACAAATCCACCTCGAAGGCCTTGCCGATGTTGTTGCCCGCGAGGTCCTCGATGGTCTTCGGCACGAGCAGCGCGTGCGGGCCGCGCGGCCACGGCTGCGCGGGGGTGAAGGTCCAGCGGCGTTCCTCGTCGGCCAGCGCGGGCTGGCCGTCGAGCAGTTGGGTTGAGGCACCGGCCACTTGAATCATCCGCAGGGCCAGCGCGTGATCCAGCGGCTTTGGAAACACCACGGTCAGCAGCTCGCGCGTGTCCGCTTTGGGCGCGGTGATTTTCCAACTCGCGGTCGTGAGCGCCTCGCGTTCCGTGGGGCCGACGGCGAAGGTTTTGCGAAAGGATTCTTTCAGCGGCAGCCCGGCGGCGTCCGTCCACGCGCGATCAATTTCCAGCGCGTAACTTTTTCCCTGCTCCAGCGCGGGGCCGATTTCCTCCAACGGCGTCACGCCGCGTTTGATGCGACCCGGGTCAATGAAGAGCGTGAGGCGCGTCATCGCGGGGTTCCACAGTTCCTCGTCAATTTCGAGGAAGGGAATTTCCACCGCCTTCCCGTTCGCGTCGCGCAGATGGATGTAGTCGTAGATGTGGCCGCGATTCATGGGCGCGGAAAAGTGGACGTAGAATTTCAGCAGGTTCTCGGGCAGCACTCGCGCCGTGGGATAAATCTGCGTGACCACAGTGCTCGGCGACTGATTGCGGCGTGGCACCTCGAAGGTCGTGCTGATGAATTTCCCGCCCGCCCCGCCCGGCAACCGCGCCGGATTGAACAACGAGACATAACTCAGCCCCGGCTCCAGCGGAAACTGCGGCGTGAACTCCAGCGCCTGCTCCGTCACGCGATACGTCCCGAGCATCGCGGGCAGGCCGATGGTGCCGAGGCCGTCCTTCGACTCGACGTGGACGATGAGGAGCTTCTGCCACGCCGCCGCATCCCAGTTCACCCCGCGCAACGCGGCGAGTTGCGGCGCGTCGAGTCCCGTGACGTGGAGCGTCCAGCCGCCGGGGCTGGCGTTGGTGGCCCAGCGCAGCGTGTGAACCGGTTCGGCGGCCCAGCCTGCGAGCGTTAGAAGTGAGACCTGAAGCAAGACGAGAAAGCGAAGGCCCACCGCTGTGTGCTGCAGCGCATGATTAGGCGGCGCGGGTCTGTACATCTGAAATTTTCTGCTCTGATGTGACTACTGTGCCTGCGATAAAATCATGCAATGCCCGTCGTCGCTTGTTGAACAACATCACCACCAACTCGCTCCAAATCCAAATCTCTGTCGCAATCCAAGTCCAGGCGAGCCAAGCAGGCTCGTGTGCGGCCAGATTCTGCGCGCGCTGCATCCAGCCAACGCCGTAGTAGTCATCGTCGGCGATGGCAGCCAATGCCACGAATGACCCAATGACGCCAAGAACCGAGAAGAAAACGTCAACCGAACTCCGCAGCCAAGCCTCGCGCCAACCGACACGCTCTCCCGACGTGCGCACGACACGAATGCCCATGACCCGCTTGCCTACAGTCTGGCCGAATCGTCCATGACAGTAAATGGAGTAGGCGGCGTAGGCCACGGCCATCGGGATGATGAGCGCAAATGCTGCGCCTTTGGAAACCGACTCCAACCATCTCTCAACTGCCATCAGTGGCAAGAGGACGAAGAAATCAATCCACATCGCTCCGAACCGCTGCCAGAAAGTTGCGTAGTTGTTCATGCGTGTGCGAACACCCCGCCCTCACGGCAGCGGCAGTGATTCGAGCACGAGCGCGCCGGCCTCGCCTTTGCGGAGCACGAGCGCGTTCTTGTCGTCGTAGCGGTCGAGCTGGCTGACGTCTTTCCATGCGGCGATGGTTTCGTAGGTCAGGCCCTTCTTGTCTTCCACGCGGCCGGTGATGCTCTCGGCGTTCTCGATGGCGTCGGTGCCGATCTTCATGATGCCGCGGCTGCTGTTGGCGAGGAGTAGGAAGTCCTTGCCGTCCTTGTTGTACACAATCATGTCGAGCGGGCGGTTGCGGTTGCCGAGTTCGGCGATGGTCTTGCCTTTCACTTTCGCGCCGGGCTTCAAGTCCGTGAGCGGGAACTGCACGAGCGGCGTGCAGGTGTAGGCGGCGATGAGTTGCGGCTCGTTGCCGACCTTGAACGGAACAAAGGTGCGGACGGGCGAGCGGGTCTCAAACTTGCCGTGCGCGCCGTGGTAAATCTCCACCGTCGTGCCGTTGGCCCCGGTCTTGAACGGGAACGGAATGGCGCGCAGCGTGGAGGCGAACTCCTCGTTCGACAGGCCGGCGATGAGCACGCGGTCCTGGAAGAACGCGATGTCGGTGATGGATTCGAGGCGCGGGTTGCTGCCGCGATTCGGCTGGCCGACGACGCCGTCAATGGGCGCGTCGGGCAGTTCGCCGCGCGAGTGGTTCACCTTGTCGAGCGACACGACTTCGAGCGCGCCATCGGTCTTCACGCGCACGAGTACGGCCATCGCATCCGGTCCGCGCCCGCGCGAGACGGCGACATAGACATTGCGCGAGAGCGGGTTGACCACGAGGTCATCAATTAGGATCTGGTCGGCGGCGGTGCCGAGGAGCGCGGCGATTTTCTGGTTCAAGCCCTCGACCTTGAGCGCCTTGATGGCCGGCGCGGGCGTGGTGTCACCGGTGGCAATGGCCACGACGGCGGCGGACTTGGTGTCGGCGACGAAGAGGATGCCATCCGGCCCGAAGGCGAGGGGACCCATGGACTTGAAGGCGGGTTTGCCTTCCTTCATGCCGTCGGTGAGACCGGCGGCCAAGGCGGCGTTAAAGGTGGTGGTGGATAACAAACCGAGCGCCAGCAAGACTTGGCCGGCGCGCTGCATCATCTGTTTCATGGTAATTATTATTGAAGTGGGTGAACGACTCGGGAGCAGACGGCGCAGGGCAGGGCGGGGTAACGGAGAAATTCAGCGGAGCACGGACCACCTGCCCGGCGTGGACGGAACGGTCGCATGGCCAGCGCCTGGTCCCGGCGTCTTTCTGGGTGACAAGCCTCGGCGGCAAGTCGAGAGTCCGCGCGCACGGCCCCGTAGCTCAAATGGATAGAGCAGCGGTTTCCTAAACCGAGGATCCCGGTTCAATTCCGGGCGGGGCCACCAGCTTCCTCGCTTCAGTCCACGGCGGCTTGTCCGCCGAGAAAAACTCTTGTTTCCAATGACGGCGCGAAAGCGTCTCCAAAACTCGTGCCACGCAATTGGATTCTATTTCCACCACTCGGGTGGACGGCTGTCCCCCGCCGCCTCGACCGGAGCGGCCAGTGGACATCGAATCGAAAAGTTCCCGACCCCATCAAGCGCGCACGAGCAACTGAGTCGCGGATCCATCCGGCCAGCCTGCTGCCCGCTTTGGTCGCCGCGCTGATTATTTCTTCCGCCGGTTCCTCATTGCGCGCAGCGGATGCCGCGTGGCAATTCCGCCGGGACATCCAGCCCATCCTCAAAGAATTCTGCTCCGACTGCCATGCCGATGGCGCGAACAAGGGCGGCGTTTCCTTCGACGAGTTCAAGTCCGAGGCGGCGATGCTGGAGAATCACGACCTCTGGTTGAAGGCGCTGAAGAATGTGCGCGCGGGCATCATGCCGCCGCCGAAAAAAGATCAGCCGGGCGCGGAGCAGAAGCGGCAGCTTGAGGAGTGGATCAAGACGGCGGTGTTCAAGACCGACCCGCAGAATCTTGATCCCGGTCGTGTCACGGTGCGGCGGCTGAATCGCGTCGAGTACCGGAACACCGTCCGCGATTTGCTCGGTGTGGATTTCGACACGGACAAGGAATTTCCGCCCGACGATTCCGGCCACGGCTTCGACAACATCGGCGACGTGCTCACGCTGCCGCCGATGTTGCTGGAGAAATATCTGGCGGCGGCGAAGACCATCGTGACGAAGGCGGTGCCGGGCGTGCCGCGTGTGCCGGCGGAGATACTGATCGCAGGGCGTAGTTTTCGCGGCGAGTTGGGCGTGGCCAGCCGCACGAATCGCAACGCGCAGGCGACGAATGCGCTCACGCTTTCCTACTACGAGGCGGCGTCGGTCTCGAACACCGTGCCGGTCCAGCACGCCGGTCGCTACCAACTGCTGCTCGACTTCACGGCCAACGAACGGTTCGTGGACAACCAGTTTGATTACAACAAGTGCCGGCTCGTGCTGAAGGCGGACGGCCAGGAACTGCACTCCAAGGAATACTCACGCGAGGGTGGGAAGGCGTTCCATTACGAGTTTGATCAGAACTGGAAGGCGGGCGACCACGAACTCGTCCTCGAAGTGCAGCCGCTCACGACCAACCGGCAGGTACGCTCGCTGACGCTGCGGCTGGATGCCGTGACTGTGCGCGGGCCGATGGAAGAACAGCACTGGGTGCGGCCCCGGGACTACGAGAAATTCTTTTCCAAGGATGCGCCAGCCAACGCGGCGGGCCGCCGTCAGTATGCGCGCGAGATTCTCCAGCCTTTCGTCCAACGCGCTTACCGCCGTCCGGTGGATGCGCAGACGTTGGCCCGGCTGGTGGCCGTCGCTGAATCCACTTACGCGCAGAAGGGGAAAACCTTTGAGACCGGCGTCGCGCAGGCCATGACCGCCGTGCTGGCCTCGCCGCGCTTCCTGTTCCGCGAGGAAAGCGCAGAGCCGGCGGGCGCGAAGAGTCATCCGCTCGTGGACGAATACGCGCTGGCCTCGCGGCTCTCCTACTTCTTCTGGTCCACAATGCCGGATGACGAACTGTTCCGCGTCGCTGGCGAGAAGAAACTTCGTGCGAACCTCGCCGCGCAGACGCAGCGGATGCTCGCGGACAAAAAGTCCGAGGCGTTCGTGCGCAACTTCGTCGGGCAATGGCTTCAGACGCGCGACATCGAATCGGTCACGATTGATGCGCGGCAGGTGTTGAACCGCGACGGAGCAGGAACAGTGGCGGACGTTGATCCAGAGCGCGAGAAGCACCTGGCGCGTTTTCGCGAGTTGCGCAACAAGGAGGAGACGAGCGAGGCGACCCTGACGGCGGCGGAGAAGAAGGAGTTGCAAGAGGTGCATACCGGTCTTTTTGGTCCCGCTGCCCAGCCCGTCGTGACCGCGCAGACCAACCAGTCCGGACGCGGCTTTGGCCGGGGCTTTCGCGGGCAGAATCGCGGGCCGCGTGCGGAACTGACCGGTGACTTGCGCCGCGCCATGCGGCAGGAAACGGAGATGGCTTTCGACTACGTGCTGCGCGAAGACCGCAGCCTCCTCGAACTACTCGACAGCGATTACACCTTCCTCAACGAACGTCTCGCCCGGCACTACGGCCTGACCAATCTCAATGTGACTGGCGACGAAATGATTCTCGTCAAGCTGCCCGCCGACAGCCCGCGCGGCGGCGTCATCACGCACGGGTCGGTGCTGGCGGTCACTTCCAATCCCACGCGCACCTCGCCGGTGAAACGCGGCCTGTTCGTCCTCGACAATCTTCTCGGCACACCGCCGCCCCCGCCGCCGCCGGACATTCCGCCGCTCGAAGACGCGGCGAAAGCGATCAAGGAAAAGAAGCTGACCTTGCGCGAGACGCTGGCGCTGCATCGCGAACAGCCGCTGTGTGCTTCGTGCCACAACCGCATGGACCCGCTCGGCCTCGCGCTGGACAACTTCAACGCGATGGGCATGTGGCGCGAGCAGGAGGGCGGTCAGCCGATCATCGCGGCGGGAAGATTGTTGAGCGGCGAGACGTTCACGAATGTGAAAGAGCTGAAGAAGATTCTCGCGGCGAATCATACTGCGGAGTTTTACCACACCATCACCGAGAAGCTGCTGACCTACGCGCTCGGGCGCGGGTTGGAGTATTACGACGTGGCCACGGTGGATGCGATTGTGACGCGGCTGCAAAAGTCGGGCGGGCGTCCGTCGGAATTGATTGCGGGCATCATCGAGTCCGCACCGTTCCAGAAGACGAGAATCACCAATGCCAACGACGAATCTGAATCGCCAAAACGAGCGGGACAACGAGCCGATAACCAACGCTAGTCACGCAATGAGCAGCCGTTCTTCATTCTTGGCCGAAGCGCGCGGAAGCGTAACTGCTCATCTTCTGGACACTGTTTTTGGCTGGCTCCCTCTCCT
>JANOAY010000308.1:0-2063 GCA_031411375.1 Pedosphaera sp.
GCAAGCTGTCCACACGCTGCGGCTGGTCTTCGACACAGCCGCGCTCCGTCAAATCAGGACACAGCCGCGCGGCCCGCCACGTTGACAAATGGAGGCAGAGGGACAGAGTGGCGGGAGTGAAAACGCTTCAGAATTGGCAGAGGACTTTTGTTCTCGGGGGAGTGGGCGTCATTCTTGTCGCACTGCTCGCTTGGCAAGCATGGAGCAACTTTCGCTTGGGTTTCCACGCGCTCATGGCAGATGACCAGACGCGGATGTTCGAAGAGTGCCGCGAGCGAGCGTTGCAGAGCGATGCTGCCGGTGCCGTAGATTGCTTACGCTCCGCGTTCAGATACTACCCTTCTGGCACTAAGCAGCAGGTTGGTTCGCATCTTGACCTTATTGTTGAGCGGCACCGCAGTTCTGCTGCTCGGGAGATCATCAACCATCTGCGGCGCATCACAAATGAAGACCTCGGTGACAAGCCGGAGCCTTGGATTACGAAATATGCGAAGCGGGAATGAAGCAACGCGGCCTGATCCTGCGCTGCCACGAATGGCGGTGGGCCATCGCGGTTGCCCTCCGCGCGCCTCGTAGGCATTCATCCTCATCCCGCGCCCCATCCGGCGCGCATTTCATTTCCGCATCCCGGTTCCGGGGGCGTTGCCCCCGGCTACATTCCGACATCGTTCCGCGATGTGAGCGCCTGCCTCTGACGCCTCCCTCGCTTGTTCAATTCCCCGCCTCGCGCTACGTTCCGCGCGTGACGCCCAATTCAACCGTGAGCACCGTTCTCTTGCGCGCGCTCGTCTGCCTGTTTCTCTCCGTCTGGCTCCTGTCCGCCGCCGACCCCGGCGTCATCCGATTGCGCAACGAATACATCCGCACCCCCACCAAGGCGCAGCGCGCGGCGGAGAAAACCCAGGCCGTCGCGCCCGCGCACACGGGCCTGTTCGTCCTGCAATTCGACGGCCCGGTGCAGGCCGCGTGGACGGAACTGCTCCAGCAACGCGGCGTGACGCTGGTGCAATACGTGCCGGAGAACGCCTTCGTGGCGCGGGCGAGCGCGGTGGTGTTGCGAGATTTGGAGGCGCTGCCCTTCGTGCGCTGGACGGGGCCGTATCGCGCCGCGCACAAGATGCTGGGCGGGCTGGAGCAGCCGAAGTTCCTCGGCGCGGGCGCAGATGTGGCGGTGTCG
The DNA here is from genome assembly GCA_031411375.1 of Pedosphaera sp. Taxonomy (GTDB): domain Bacteria; phylum Verrucomicrobiota; class Verrucomicrobiia; order Limisphaerales; family SIBH01; genus JANNGC01. The sequence continues at coordinate 1,178 of JANOAY010000308.1, forward strand.
GTGTTGCTGGCCACAGACGCGGCGGTGCCGGAGCTGACTAGGGCGCGCGGCCTGATGAAGAAGCTTTCCTCGGAGTCGGTGACGCGCTTTGGCCGCGTGTGGCGCGGGGAAATTTCCCGCGCGCAATTGAACACGCTCGCCGCCTCGGACGCCGTGCTGTGGATCGAGCGCGCCGCGCGCATGAAGCTGAACGACGAGACGGCGGCGAAGATCGTGGGCGGCGATTCCGGCGGGCACGCGACCATCACGCAAGCGCTCGGCTACGACGGCAGCGGCGTGTCGGTGGCGGTGGCGGACAGCGGGCTGCATCTCGGCACGGCGGAGGACATGCACGCGGATTTGTTCGGGCGTGTGGATGCGTTTCTGTTTTACGGCAGCAGTCTCTTCGATGCGTCGGATGAGCACAGTCACGGCACGCACGTCGCGGGCATTGTCGCGGGCAACGGCGCGACCGGCGAACTCGACGACTACGGCGCGCTGTGGGGACTCGGCGTGGCGTCGGGCGCGCACATCGTGGTGCAACGGCTCTTCGACGGCGATGGTGCTTACACGCCGGACGGGCCGTTCACCTTCGAGCAATTGACGCGCGACGCCACGACGGCGGGCGCGGACATTGGCTCGAACAGTTGGGGCGATGACACGCAGGGGCGGTATGACATCAGCGCGGCGGAGTTCGATGCGCTGGTGCGGGACGCGAACGCGCAGTTGGCGGGCGACCAGCCGTATATCTTGGAATTCTCCGCCGGCAACGCCGGGCCGGGCGCGCAGACGATTGGCAGTCCGGCGGTGGCGAAGAACGTCATCGCCACCGGCGCGTCGCAGAACAATCGCTTCGATTATTTCATCTACGACTTCGGGCAGGAGGCGATGGCGGATTTCTCCAGCC
>JANOAY010000309.1:0-2887 GCA_031411375.1 Pedosphaera sp.
CATGAACTTTGAACCTCGAACTTTGAACTTTGAACCTCGAACGGAGCGCGCGTTCCGTTCAAAGTTCAAAGTTCAAAGTTCAGAGTTCAAAGTTTCCGCACTCCGCCGGTGAAGACGCTCCACACCTACCTTCTCCGCCAGGTGCTCGGCTCACTGCTGATGACGGTCGCCGTCTTCACCTTCGTGCTGCTGCTCGGGAACGTGCTGAAAGAAGTCCTCGGCCTGCTCGTGAACCAGCAGGTCTCGCTGCTCACGGTCTTCCTCGCCCTCGGACTGCTCATTCCGTACGTGCTCGTCTTCGCGCTGCCGATGGGGCTGCTCACCGCCACGCTGCTGACCTTCGGGCGGTTCAGCGCGGATCACGAACTCACCGCCGTGCGCGCGAGCGGGCTGAGTCTGCTGTCGTTGCTCTCGCCCATCTTGTGGCTCAGCGTCGCGCTCTCGGTGGTGTGCGCGTTTGTGAATCTGCAGCTCGCGCCGCAGTGCCGTGCGGCTTACAAGCAACTGCTCTACCGCAGCGCCCTGGACAATTTCGACTCGTTGCTCCCGGCGCGGAAATACATCAGCGAGTTCAAGCCCTACACGCTCTACTTCAGCAAGGTGCAGGGGAACGAGATGACCGACGTGTATCTCTACGAGATGGACAAGCGCGGCACCAACCTCCTCAAAACCACGCACGCCGCGCGCGGCACCTTCACGCTCGACCGCACGAACAAGGTCGTGAGCCTCGTCCTCTACGACGCCTGGTACAAAGGCGAGGAGGCGGACTCGCCCGTGCATTTCGGTTCGACGCCCGTGCTGGAACTGCGCCTGAACGACAAGTCTGACAAAGCCCCCGGCCTGAGCGAAATGACTTTCGCCGAGCTGCGGGAAAAGCGCCGGGAGTTGAAACGTCAGGGCATTGACACCACGCCCGCCGACTTGCAAATCCACTGGCAGGTGGCGTTCTCCTGCGCGTGCCTGGGCTTCGCGCTCGTGGGCATCCCGCTCGGCATTCGCGCGCACCGGCGCGAGACGAGCGCGGGCATCGCGATGGCGGTGCTGCTGGTACTGGTCTATTACAGCTTCTTTATTCTCGCCGGCTCGCTGGAGACGAAGCCGCAACTCCGGCCCTACCTCATCGTCTGGGCGCCAAATTTGATTTTCCAAACGCTGGGGTTGCTGATGCTGCGGAAGGCGAACCGGGGCGTTTGAATTGAAGAATGTGCGCCGGCTGCTTAGTGACAGGAGTGCATCGCCGCCGGGCTGAGATAGGGAATGCCCAGACCCAGTCCGCGCAGGATGAGCAGCACGGCCACAACGGCCACGGCCACGGGCATGAGTCGGTGCAGGCGTGCTGCGAAGGGCAGCCGTCCGCCTGCCATAACTATTCCTAGCAACATCGGCAAAGTCCCCAAGCCAAACACGGCCATGTAACCCGCGCCGGCCAGCGGATTTTCCGTCGCCGCCGCGCCCGCCGCCGCGACATAGACCAGACCGCAGGGCAGCAATCCGTTAATCGCACCGAGACCGAACTGCGAGGCCAGACCGCGCCGCTGGAGCAAGTGACCGAAAGTGGATTTCAATCGTGTCACCAGTTTCGCCACGGGCGTCTTGAGCGCCGCTGTTGAAGAGAGAAACAGCCCGGCGAGGATTGCCGCGCCAGCCACAATGGAAAGTCCACGTTGCCATCCAGCCAGCGCCATCGAACGTCCGAGCGTGCCGAAGATGATCCCGATGACGGCGTAGATGACGATCCGTCCGGCGTGGTAAGCGAATGACGAGCGAGCAGGTGAGCGTTGTCCACCGCCGGCTTTTGCCACCAGCAGGATCAGCGGCCCGCACATCGCAGCGCAGTGAACACTGCCGGCGAGTCCGAGCAAGAGCGCTGTCCAAAGCAGTTCCACAATTCACCTCAGCCTTCGATCATCACTGACTGCTCGAAGCAGAAATTTTCGCCGCCCGATTTCCATTCGAGCCGCACTTTCCAGAGACCGGAGCGGAGCGTGCGGCCGTCGATGGCTTGCGCGCCGTCCGGGTTCGGTTGGAGTGTCAGGTTGCGATCGAGCTTCGCGTCCGAAGGGCGGTAGAGATGCACCTTCCCGGCAAACTCACTTCGCGCGTGCTGGGCTGGAACGCGCAACTGAATCGACTTCGAGGCCGTATCGTAAGCGACGATGATTTCCTTCGCGAACGGGCGCGTGCGGTTCACCGTGTCGATGCGCTGCTGGTAGAGAATTTCCTCGGCGTAATAATCCGGGCGCACCAGATCCATGTCCTGTTTTACCGCCCAAATGATGAACACGATCAGGAAGGTGATGAACATGACGAAGTAGCCCGCGATGGCGTAAGGCCAAGGGCTGCGGAATTTTTTTTGCGGCTGATTCATAAGTTTTAGTCTCTCGGTCCGACGAAGACGGTCTTGACCGTTTTGATGTGCTTGCCGTTGGAGTAAACGCCCACCTGGAGTTTCGTAGTCGGGCCGGTGAGAGTTTGCTTGTCCAACACGATGAGCAGGGAGGTCTGGGCGAGATCGTCTTTGGCCACCTTGAACCCCGCGCCGCTCATGACGCGGATCTGACCGGGCACGTTCTCCAGCTTGAATTCAATGGGCATCTCGCGCGTGGTCTTGTTGAGCACTTTCACCGTGTAAAGATTTTCAATCTTGCCGCCCTCCAGTTGTTGAAAGAGCGCGCCGGGCGCACGCAGCAAAATGGTCTCCGCATCCGGGCGCGTGAAGACGAGGAAGCCGAGCAGACCGGCGAGCAGCGTGAGTACGACAAGGTAGAGCTTCATGCGCGCCGTGATCCGGAACGGCTTCCCGTGCTGGATGCTGTTCAGCGAGGCGTAGCGCACAAGACCGCGCGGTCGGCCTACCTTGTCCATGATGTTGTCGCAGGCGTCGATG
>JANOAY010000310.1:0-4248 GCA_031411375.1 Pedosphaera sp.
GGGAGAGGGAGACAGTCAGCCCGCGTTGGGTGACGACGGATGGGCTCGCATGGAGAGAGGCTGAATGCCGTTCTCCCTCTCCCAGCGGGAGAGGGCCGGGGTGAGGGAGAGATGTACGTACTTCACCCAAACTGCTCGCCAACCCGCCGCGTTCCGACCTTGGACCTTGGACCTTGGACTTTGGACCACGAATAAACTTCTGCACCCGATGATTCATCGAGTCCGCCACGTAAAGATTGCCCTTCGAGTCGAGCGCCACGCTCCACGGGTTCGCAAACTCGCCCGGCTCGCCACCGGATTTGCCAATCGTTTCCAGCGGACGATCCTTCGCGTCAAAAATCTGGATGCGTCCGTTCCCGAACTCGCACACGAACTGCCGCCCCTGTTCATCCACCGCGATGTCGTAAGGATAGCTGAACTCGCCCGCGCCCGTTCCCGCTTTGCCATGCGCGCGCAGAAACTTTCCTTCGGGCGAGAAAACTTGGATGCGGTGGTTGCACGAGTCGGCCACGTAGATGTTGTTTCCTTCGTCCACGGTAACACCTTCTGCGCGATTGAATTCGCCCGGCGCGAGTCCCGGCACGCCCCACGCTGCCAACACGCGTTCGCCGCGCGGCGCAAAAATCTGCACGCGATCCACGAGCGTGTATTCGCTGACGATCACGCGGTCTTTTGTATCCACCACGATGGCGCGCGGCAACGTCAGTTCGCCCGCGTTCGTCCCGCGCACGCCCCACTGGCGCACGAGCTTTCCCTCCGGCGTGAAGTGGTTCACACGCTGATAGTGCGGCTCCAGCACCACGACGTTGCCCTCGCGGTCGCAGCTCATGCCCTTGGGCTTGCCGAGGTCGGTCTGCGGCATCTGCCACGAGAGCAGGAATTTTCCCTCGGGCGAAAACTTCTGAATCCGCCCCGTCATGTCCACGACGTAGAGATTGCCGTTCGTGTCGCAAGTCAGCGAACGCGGCTTGTTGAATTCGCCCGCCCCCGTGCCGCGCGTGCCGATGATTTCAACGTGGGAGAAAATGGAACTGCGAATCGAGAAGTGATTTTGCTCCGTTTGATCCGACTTGGAGCAACCCGCCATGAGGCCCAGCAACGCCAGCAACGAAAGAATCCTGAAAGGATTCGGATAAACCAGCCCAGCGTTGCGCCTCGGAGGCGCTACGCTGGGTGGTTGATGCGATGAGGTCATCAACCCTGCAAGGGTTGAATCGCGGAGTGCGAGAACATGGCCTTGATGCAACCCCTTCAGGGTTCGGAAATTTTTTGGGTTGCCTACCCAGGGTAGCCTCGCGGACTCGGCAACCCTGGGCTGGAGGATGGAACCCCGTTGGGGTTCAACGGCGCGCGAGGGACTGCTTTCCGCTCGGTCAATCTTTTTCGCCGCATTCACCGTCGCACCGCCTTCCACAAAGCCGCCGCGCCAAACGGCGCGAGGGCGACGAGGAGCAGGATGAGGCAGAGCGCGTTCACTTGAGAGTTATGACCGTAATGAAGCAGGTTGAAAATCCGCACGGCAAGCGTTTCCCCGCCGGGCGGCAGCACGAGCAACGTGGTTTCCACGTCCCACAGGCTCAGGACGAATACCACGTAGCCCGCGCCCGCCAGCGGCCCGGCCATCTGCGGCAGTACCGCATGGCGGAACAGTGTGAAGCCCGCCGCGCCATTCACCCGTGCCGCATCGATCAAATTTTGATCCAGCGCCTGATGCGCCGCGCGCGCCAACGAATGCGCGACCGCCAGATAACGCACCACGAGCAGCGCGAGGACGATCACCGGCGTGCGCGAGAACCAGAACAGCGCGGGATAACCGAAGATCGTGGACGCACCCACGCCCAGCAACACGCCCGGCATGAGGAAAAAAATCCACAGCCAGCCCAGGCCGCGTCGTCGCATCAGCAGCGCGCCGCATCCCACCGTCATGACTGCCGCCGTCGTAGCGTAGAGAAGCGAACTCCACAGCGCGGACTGACCCGCCGCCAGCGCAGGAAGAAATTCACTCCAAGTGCGCGCGTGGAAAACAATCTGCGCCAGCGGCACGACGAGCGACAGCCCCAACGCCAGCGCGCCCACCGCGCGGCTCACGCCCAGCCAGAGCGGGCCGAGTTGGCGGGAGAGTTGCGGCCCGAGGTCGCCCGCACTTTCACGCGGCCACGGAATGGACTCGCGCCGGAGAAATAGAATCAGCAGCACCGGACCGAGGATGAGCGGCCAACTCAGGCGCAGCGCCGCCGCCGCGTCGAGGTTGGTGCTGAACTGCACCCACACTTCCGCCGGAAAAACTTTCACCTGAAGAATCGCGGGCACGGCAAAGTTGTTCAGCGCCAGCGCGAAGGTGATGACGGCGCTGATGACGAGCGCGCTTTTCGCAGCGGGCAGGAGGAGGAAACGCAGCAAGTTCGCGCCGCGCAGTCCGGGGTCGAGGTCAAGGTGCGCCGCGTCGAGCTTCTGCCACGCGCTGAAAATTCCGAGCGCGCAAACGGGCCAGAGGAGCAGCGCGAGAATCCACACCGCGCCGGGCAGCGAATAAATTTCCAGCGGCAGCCAGCGCCGCAGCGCGCCGTTCACGCCGAGCAGATCGATCCACGAATTCGTGACGAGGAACGACGGCAGCGCCAGCACCGCAACGCAGAGCGCCAGCAGTCCCGCGCGCGCCGTCCGCCGCGCCGCCGCGAGCGTCATTGCCACGGCCAGCCCGAGCGCCGCCGCGAGCAGCGTGGCGGCTCCGGCGACGAGCAGGCTGTTGGTGAGCAGCGTCCAGTTCATGGCGCAAGGGCGTGCCGACTTTAGGGCTGCGCCAGGGAGGGAGAAAGCAAAAGGCTTTGCGCCTCCAGACTACGGCACCGGCTTCTTCCAGATCGGCACCACGCGCTTCATCTCATCAATCAGCCACTGCGCGGCGGCGAACGCCTCGCCGCGATGCGGTGCGATGACTTCCACCCAGAGCGAAGGTTCGTTCACATGCACGACTCCGAGGCGATGCACCAAGCGCGCGGACTCGAGGGGCCAGCGTTGTTCCATCTGGTCGAAGAGCAGTTGGAACTGCCGCTCGGCCATCGGCCCGAAGGCTTCGTAATCAATCGCCGCGATGGCCGCGCCTTCCTCCTGGCCGCGCACGACGCCGGAGAAGCACACCACCGCGCCCATGCCGGCAGACATCACGCGCTGCGCGGTGAGCGCGGCCTCGTCAATCGGCGCAGGGGAAATGAGCAGGAAGCGTTTCATTCAACCTCCCTGCACCGGCGGGAACAGCGACACTTCATCGCCCGCTTGCAGCGCGTAAGTGCGCGGCTGGTAATCCACGCCCACGGCGATGAGCGTGGAGTTCTGCATCGGAGCAAGTTTGGGGAAGCGCGTGAACAGCTTCTGCTGCAAGTCCGCGATAGTCCCGCCGGGCGCGATGTCTTCCACGGTCTGCGCGCAGCCGGTGAGTTCCTTAAAGTAGGAATAGAAATGCACTGTGACCGTCATGGCGTTTCACTTCTGATACGCCTCCGGCCTGAGGACGCCCACGAACGGCAGGTTGCGGTAGCGCTCGGCGTAGTCCAGGCCGTAGCCGACCACGAAGTAGTCGGGAATCGGAAAGCCCACGTAGTCCGCGCGCACCTTTTCGATGCGGCGCGCTTTCTTTTCGAGGAACACGCAGATTTTCAGGCGACGCGGCTGGTGCCCCTTGAGGATCGCGAGCACGCGCTTGAGCGTGCGTCCGGTGTCGAGGATGTCGTCCACCACCAGCACGTCGCGGCCCTTCACGTCGAGGCGCAGTTGCTTGGTGAAAACGAGTTCGCCCGCCTGCGTGCCTGCGCCGTAGCTCGACACGCCGATGAAATCCAAGCGCAACGGCAGCGACAGATGTCGCACGAGATCGGCGAGAAACATGACCGTGCCATTGAGCAGCGAGACGATGACGAGGTCGCGCCCCGCGTAGTCGCGCTGCAACTGCTTGGTGAGCTGGCGCACGCGCCGCGCGATTTGCTCCTCGGTGATGAGCACGCGTTCGATCTCGGGAAAGGCGGCGTGAATCGGACTCTTCTTCGCGCGCCGTTTCATGGCCTTGCTGCCGGGTGGTTTCGCCTTCATGGAAAATTAAATATGCTTCGAGTCGTCGTGGTCTTTCTGCACGTAACCGGATTCCTGACGTTGGAAATTCACCTCGTTCTTCTTCACGTAGGCGGCGAAGATGTCGTCCGCGCTCATGCCGAGCACCTGCGCCATGCTGATGAGAAAGTGGAACAGGTCCACGAC
>JANOAY010000311.1:0-4504 GCA_031411375.1 Pedosphaera sp.
GCCGACGAAGCTGAAGATCGGCGACGTGGTGAAAGTTCCCGCGAAGTCCGCCGAGCCCGCCACCACCGGCGGCACTACGACGGCGGCGCCTGAAGCCGCCGACACCTACACCGTGAAGTCCGGTGACGTGCTCGGCACCATCGCCACCAAGCACAAGACCACGGTCAAGGAATTGCAGCGGTTGAACAACCTGACCACGACGCAGATCAAGGTCGGGCAGAAATTAAAAATCCCGCACGCCGCCCCGCCGGCGGGCGCGGTGCCTCCCGCACAATAAATGGCGCGAACGCCGGGGCACCTCACCCCGGCGTTCGACTTTGGAGCGCGTGAATTAAATCGTGAAACTAGCGACCACAGTTTTTGTGTTCTGCGTGGCGGCATTGCTCGCGCTCGGCGCGGTCATGCTGTGCAGCGCGCCCGCCGGTGCGCGCTACTTCAACCAGCAGATGCTGTGGGAGGCGCTGGGCGTGGTCGCCTGCGGCGCGGTCGCCTTCTTCGATTACCGCCGCCTCAAGCACGGGCGCATCCCTTGGGCCATTCTCGGACTCACGGTCTGGCTGCTCATCGCGGTGCTGGTGCCGGGACTCGGCGTGAATCGCGGCGGCGCGCGGCGCTGGTTGAATTTTCATTTCTTGATGTTCCAACCGTCCGAGCTGGCGAAGCTCACGCTCATCATCGTGCTCGCTGCCTACATCGAGCGCTTCGGCCGCCACATGCCGCTCCTCTGGAAGCCCGCGATCATCAAAGGACTCCTCTGGCCCGGCGCGATCATCGGCCTCGTCATCGGGTTGATCTTCCTCGAACCGGACTACGGCACCACGGCGCTGCTCGCGGCGGTGAGTCTGGTGATGATTTTCATTGCTGGCTCACGCGTGTGGATGCTGCTCCCGGTCGTTTTAGTCGGCGCGCTGCTGTTCGGCTTCATGGTGAAGAACAACACCAACCGCTCCACCCGCATTGATGCGTTCCTGAATCCCGAAAAACATCTCGCGGGCAAAGCCTATCAGCAGCATCAGGCGAAAATCGCGCTCGGCTCGGGCGGCCTCTTCGGCGTCGGCCTCGGTGATGGTCGCCAGAAATACGGCTACGTGCCGGAGAACCACACGGACTTCATTCTCTCCATCGTTGGCGAAGAACTTGGACTCGTCGCGACGATGGGCGTGGTGCTGGCCTTCCTCGGCATCGCGCTCTCGGGAACTTACATCGCCGCACACGCCAGTGATCGTTTCGGCATGATGCTCGCGCTCGGGATCACCGTTCTCATTTCGCTGCAAGCCTTCATCAACATCGGCGTCGTCACGATGGTGCTGCCGAACAAGGGATTGCCGCTGCCCTTCGTAAGCTACGGCGGCTCCAGCCTCCTGATGATGATGGCTGGTGTGGGTTTTGTCCTCAGCGTCGCGCGGCACGCGCACGAACCGGTGCGTCGCACGCGCGCCCTGAATCCTTTCAACCCGAAGGAAGTTCCTTCAACGCGCGTCTCCTGATGCCCAACGCCAACCCAACTCCGCTGGTCGCCATCGCGTGTGGCGGCACGGGCGGCCATCTCTTTCCCGGGCTGGCGGTGGGTGAAGAATTGTTGCAGCGCGGTTGTGACGTGATGCTGATCATTTCGCCGAAGGAAGTGGATCAGCAGGCCGTGCGCGCCACGAGCGGAATGCAAATCGTCACGCTGCCCGCCGTTGGTCTGGTGCGCGGCAACTTTGCCGGATTCTTCAAAGGCTTTCGCGCATCGTATCTTGAAGCCAAGCGTGTCTTCGCCGCGCGCCCGCCGAGCGCGGTGCTGGCGATGGGCGGCTTCACCAGCGCGCCGCCCGTGCTCGCTGGGAAAAAATTGCGCGCGGCCACGTTCCTCCACGAGTCAAACACCGTGCCGGGACGCGCGAACAAATTTCTCTCGTGGTTTGTGTCGCAGGCGTTCGTGGGCTTTCCGACGTGCGCGGCGCGCTTGCGGACGAAGGACATTCTCCCAACGGGCACGCCGGTGCGCCCGCAGTTCACGCGCGAGGATACCCAAGCCGCGCGCGTGGCGCTCGGATTGCAACCGCAGCGCGACACGCTGCTCATCATGGGCGGCAGCCAGGGCGCGAGCGGGATCAACCAGCTCGTCATGCGCTGTCTCGGCGCGTGGCGGCGCGAAATGCCCGAAGTGCAATTCCTGCATCTCACCGGCGCGCGCGATGTGGAAAAAGTTTCCGCCGCCTACCGTGATGCCGGTGCGGTCGCCGTGGTGAAACCATTTCTCACCGAAATGGAGCTCGCGCTCAATGCCACCACCGTGGCCGTGAGCCGCAGCGGTGCGTCGTCACTCGCGGAATTTGCCGCGCTGCGCCTCCCGGCCATTCTCATTCCGTATCCCGCCGCCACGGACAACCACCAGTTTCATAACGCCCGCGCCTTCGTCGAAACCGGCGCGGCCCGTCTCGTCAGCGAAGAGCGCGCGAACCCGGAGAACTTCACGCACATGGTCGTCGAGTTGATGACCAGCACCGCCGAGCGCCGCCGTCTCGCCACCGCGCTCGCCGACTGGCACCGCCCGAACGCCGCGCGCGACATCGCGGAAGCGGTGCTGAAGAAAATTCCAGGTGCAACGAACGGCATTCCCCAGCGTGCCACCGGCGTCCCGCCGGGAAGCTCAAACTCGAAAGACGGCCCCAGTTCCTCCCCCGCCCACCAACCCGTGGAAGCTGTCTTCCTCCAGCCGCGAATCATTTCGTGAGCATGCTTTCCCCCCATCAAGTCAGCACGCTGCTCCAGAACGCGGGCCGCGGTTCGACGGTTTATCTCGTCGGCATCGGCGGCTGTGGCGTGAGCGGTCTCGCCCACCTGCTGCTCGATGCCGGACATCGTGTGGTGGGTTCCGACCTGGTGGAGAACGTGGAGATTCGCCAGTTGCGCGCACGCGGTGCGGAGATATTTCTCGGCCACGTCGGCCAGAATCTCCGAACGGCGAAGCCGGTGCTGGTGGTGCATTCGCCCGCCGTGCGGGCGGACAATCCTGAACTGCTAGTCGCGCGTGAATTGAATCTGCCCGTCGTGCGCCGCGCCATTTTGCTCGCCGCCTTCGTGAACGAACAGCGCGGCCTCTGCGTGGCGGGCATGCACGGCAAGACGACGACCTCCGCACTGCTGACGCACGCGATGGAAAAGCTCGGCGCGCAGCCGAGCTACGCAATTGGTGCGATTGTCCCGCAGTTGCCCGCGCACGCACGATTGGTCTCCGCAGCCACGGTTACGAAGCCGTGGTTTGTCATTGAAGCCGACGAGAGCGACGGCACGCTCCAGGAGTTTCATCCCGAGCACTCCATCGTCTTGAACGTGGATGACGAGCACCTCGACTATTTCTCCGGCCTGGATGCGGTCTGTCGCGAGTTCGAGCAGTTCGTGGCGAACACCCGCGGCCTCGTCGTATTCTGCGCGGACGACGCGCGCGTGGCGGAGATGATGGCCGGGCGGAGTCGGGCGGTTTCATACGGATTCAATTCGCAGGCTGAATATCGTGTGGAGTCCAAGGGCGGAAAACCTTCAACCTTCAACCTTCAACTTTCAACCCACTTCACCGTCTCGCATCGCGGCGTGAATCTCGGCGACTTCTCCATCCGGCTGCTCGGCGAGAAGAACATCTCCAACGCTGTCGCCGTCATCGCGCTGCTGCATCAGCTTGGCTATCCGCCCTCGGCGATTCGCGAGGCCATCGCGGATTTCGTGGGCGCGGCACGGCGGCAGCAGGAGTTGTTCGCGAGTGACACGGTTCGTGTGTTCGATGACTACGGGCATCATCCGAATGAAGTCCTCTCCGTCCTGCGTGCGTTCAAGGAAACCAATCCCGGTCGCCTGGTCTTGGTGTTTCAGCCGCATCGCTACACGCGCACGAAGCATTTGCTGGCGGACTTCGCGGCGGCATTTGGCGATGCGGACAAGTTGCTGCTGACGGAAGTGTACGCCGCGAGTGAGCCGGAAATCCCCGGCGCGAACGGTGCGGCGCTCGCTGAGGCGATTCGCGCGCGTGGACAAATGGTGGATTACATTCCGGCTCTGAAAGATGTCGTTCCCGCTCTGCGGACGATGATTCAGCCGGGCGATTTAATTTTGTTTCTGGGTGCGGGCGACATCACGAAGGCCGCGCATGAACTGGCGAACCAATTGAAACAAGGAGCGCCGAGCACCGCTCGGCCCGAACCAACCATGAGTGCTTCCGCTGATAACAAACCGGGCGATGCCCGGCGTTCCGAAATTTTCGACCAACTTCGCGCCGCCGTGTCTGCCGAGACCGTGGTTCGGCAGGACGAGCCGCTCGCCAAGCGCACGACGTTGCGCGTGGGCGGCCAGGCGGATTTTTTTGTCGAGCCGGTGAGCGAGAGTGATCTGGCGGCGGTGCTGAAGTTGTGCGGTGAGTTGAAGCTGCCGTTCACCATTCTTGGACGCGGCTCGAATTTGCTCATCCGCGACGGCGGCATTCGCGGCGTGGTCATTTCGCTGGCGCACGAAACTTTCTCGCGCGTGC
>JANOAY010000312.1:0-2135 GCA_031411375.1 Pedosphaera sp.
CCGGAGCCGCTCACGCCGGTGAGACAGACGAAACGGTTCAGCGGAATCTCCACGGACAAGTTCTTGAGATTGTTCGCGGCGGCATTTTCCAAACGCAGCTTCGGCATCTTGGCGTTCACAGGACGCGGCGGGCGGGGCGAAATTTGTTTGCGACCGGAAAGATACTGGCCGGTGAGCGAACGCGCGTCGCGCAGCACGCCCGGAAAATCACCTTCGTAAATCACTTCACCGCCGCTCTCACCGTGGCCGGGGCCAAGGTCAACGAGATGATCCGCCGCGCGCATCACCGCCGGCTCGTGCTCGACGACGACGACGGTGTTCCCCAGGTCGCGCAATTCCTGGACGATGCGGACGAGTCGCGCCGTGTCGCGCGGATGCAGGCCCACGCTCGGCTCGTCGAGGACGTAGAGCGTGTTGACGAGCTTCGTGCCGAGACAGGTCGTAAGATTGACGCGCTCGGTTTCGCCGCCGGAGAGCGAGCGCGTGGGCCGGTCGAGCGTGAGATAGCCGAGGCCCACTTCGTTCAAGTAGTGCAGCCGCGCGCGGACTTCCTGGAGCGCGAAGCGCAGCGGGTCAGCCACCTCGGCCGCCAGCTTGGTGATGAAGGCCAGCGCGTCGCGGACAGGCAGCGTGTAGAAATCGGCGAGGGAGTAATCAGTCATCAGTGGGTCAGTCATCAGCGAACCCGCGCGCGCCTCCGCCGACTGATGACTGATGACTGATTTACTGATTACTTTCCCCCTCCGCACTCGGTAGAGCAGTGCATCGGGCTGGAGCCGCTTCCCCGCACAGTCTGGGCAAGTCGCGTACGCTCGGTAGCGCGCGAGCAGCACGCGGACGTGCATTTTGTAAGCCTTGCTTTCGAGCCAGCGGAAGTAGCCCTTCACGCCGTACCACGCGCGCGGCCATTCGTTCTCCTCACCTTGGCCGTAGTCAGGATCACCTTCGATGACGATGCGCTGCGTCTCCGGCGGCAGTTGATTGAACGACGTCTTCATGGAGATGCCGCGCGCCTTGCACATGCGGGTGAGATCGTTCTGCGACTGGAGGCCGTGGCCGACTTGCCAAGGTTTCACCGCGCCACCGGCAAGCGACTTCGAGCGGTCAGGGATGGCGCGATTGTAATCAATCGTGATCGTTCGCCCAAAGCCCTTGCACGTCGGGCACGCGCCCAGCGGGTGATTGAAGCTGAACAGCGCGGGTGAAGGCTCGCGGTAATCGAGGTCGCAGGTCGCACAGTGGAAACGGTTCGAGAACAATGACGAATGACGAATGACGAATGACGAGGCCGTGGAAGCTTCGAGATGATACACTGCGAGTTTGCCCTGGCCGAAATTAAACGCCTGCTCGCAGCCCTCGATGAAGCGCGCGCGGTTCTCGGGCGCGAGCTTCACACGATCCTGCACGACGGTCAGTGAAGTGTGAGGGGTGAGAGCCGTGGCGTCTTCGATGCGGACGATGGCACCGTTCACCAGCAGGCGTTGGTAGCCTTGGTTCGCGACCAGCTTGAGCGATTCGGCGAGGGAAATTTTCTGCGACAGCGCGAGGTCAAACGTGATGAGCACTTCCCCCGCTCCATTCGTCATTCGCCATTCGTCACTCGTCATTACCGCCATCCACACCTGCGCCGGCGCTTCCTTCCTTACCTCCCGCCCGCACTTGCGGCAGTGCAACCGCGCGAGGTGCGGCCAGAGCAGTTTCATGTAGTCGGTCAGCTCGGTCATGGTGCCGACGGTGGAGCGCGTGGACTTCACGGCGTTGCGCTGCTCGATGGCGATGGCGGGCGGGATGCCCTCGATGCGATCGACCTGCGGCTTGTCCATGCGGTCGAAGAATTGCCGCGCGTAAGGAGAAAAGGTTTCGATGTAGCGCCGCTGGCCCTCGGCGAACAGCGTGTCAAACGCGAGCGAACTTTTGCCCGAGCCGCTCAGTCCGGTGACGACGATGAGTTTCCCGATGGGCAGATCGAGGTCGAAATTTTTGAGGTTGTGATGCCGCACGCCCCGGAGGCGAATCACATTGGGCGCGGACGTTTTCGACATGCGGCGCGGAATCTACGGGCGAGCGAAGTGATGTCAACGAACGGGCAACCGGCGCGCGGACTTTCCAGTCCGCAGCGGGCCACGAATCTCGGG
>JANOAY010000313.1:0-1748 GCA_031411375.1 Pedosphaera sp.
CGGCGGCTGGCGCTCGCGCGCTGGATGACGCACCCGGACAATCCGCTGACCGCCCGCGTGATGGTGAACCGCGTCTGGCAGCATCATTTCGGCGAGGGACTGGTCAGCACGTCGAGCGACTTCGGCGTGAACGGCGCGACGCCAACGCATCCCGAACTACTCGACTGGCTGGCGTCAGAGTTTGTCGCGCACGGCTGGAGCGTGAAGCATCTGCACCGGCTCATCGTACACTCGGAGACGTATCGTCAGTCGAGCGAGGCGAGAGAGAAGGGAATGGCGGTGGATGCGTCGTCGCGCCGGCTGTGGCGTTATCCGCCGCGCCGGCTGGAAGCGGAGCCTATTCGCGACGCCATCCTCGCGGTGAGCGGCCAACTTGATCTGCGCGCGGGCGGTCCTGGTTTCAGTTTCTTCGAGCCGAATGACAACTACGTGCGCGTCTATGCGCCGCGCCGCGCATGGCCGGCGGATACTTTTCAACGCATGATCTATGGCACCGTCGTGCGTCAGCGGCCCGATGGCGTCTTCGGTTCGTTCGATTGTCCGGACGGCGGACAGATCGCGCCGAAGCGCAGCCGCAGCACGACGCCGTTGCAGGCATTCAATCTTCTGAACAGCGGTTTCATGATGCAGCAGTCGGAGTTGTTCGCCGCGCGTTTGGAGAAAGAAGCGGGGCGCGATGTGAATGCACAATTACAGCGGGCTTTTGCACTGGCCTTCCAACGCCAGCCGGATCGGAAGGAGCGAGACGCGGGCGCGCAAATAATCCGCGAACAGGGCGCAAAGATTTTTTGCCGCGCACTCTTCAATGCCAGCGAATTCATCTACGTGGACTGACATGAACACGCCACTCTCCAATGCCGGCCGGTGGATGCTGAACCGCCGGGATTTCCTCCGCCACGGCGGCACGGGCCTGAGCGGCATCGCGTTGCTGGCCTTGCTGGCGGAGCAGCGATTGTTGGGCAAGGAACCTGCGCGCCCCGCTTGGTCGCCGCAGAATCCTTACGCCCCGCGCGCACCGCACTTCACCCCGAAGGCGAAGAACGTGCTCGTGATTTTTTGTTCCGGCGCGCTCAGTCACATTGATGCGTGGGACTACAAGCCGGAGTTGATCAAACGCCACGATCAGCCGCTGCCGGGCAATGACAAGTTGATTACCTTCCAGGGCGAGAACGGCAACCTCGCGCGACCGCTCTGGGAATTCCGTCCGCGCGGCCAATCCGGCAAGATGATTTCCGACATGCTGCCGCGTCTGGCAGATTTAGCGGACGACATGTGCTTCATCCACTCGATGACCGCGAAGTCGAACACGCACGGGCCGGCGGAGAACCAGATGAGCACGGGTTTCATCCTCGACGGCTTTCCCAGCATGGGTGCGTGGGCCACGTATGCGCTGGGCAGTGAGCAGCAAAACCTGCCGGCGTTTGTGGCCATTCCCGATCCGCGCGGCGTGCCGCAGATGGGGCCGAACCATTGGAACTCGGCGTTTCTGCCCGCGATGTTTCAAGGCACGGCCTTCACGGCGGACCAGCCGATTCCGAATCTGGAAACGCCCAAGGAAATTTCTCCCGCCGGTGAAGCAGGCACGCGCGATTTTCTCAAGCTGCTGAACGAGCGTCATCTCTCGCGGCATCCCGGCGACAGCGAATTGAGCGCGCGCATCGCCAGCTACGAACTGGCGGCGAAGATGCAACTGAGCGCGGCGGAGGCGGGCGACTTGAGCAAGGAAAGCAAAGCCACGCTCGAAGCCT
>JANOAY010000314.1:0-5588 GCA_031411375.1 Pedosphaera sp.
CTTGTCGGTGCGACTCGAATCGTCGCAGGCGTGTTTGGCGTTGCGGATGAGGTTGACGAGGACCTGCAGCACCTTGTGTCGTTCGATCGTCACGGTGATGTCGGATTCATACTCCCGCACCACCTCCAGGCCGTGGCGCGCCAGGCCGCTGGCGTTCATCCGCAGCGCATCTTCCGCGAGCTCGGAGATCGCCACTGTCTCCAGCACGCCGGAAACCTTCGCGTAGCTTTGCTGCATCGCGACGATGTCCTTGATGTGCTCGATGTTCTTGCGCAACTGCTCGGTCTCCTTAAGAAAACCCGATTGCTCGACAGCCAGGTGGCGGGAGAGCTGGGCCAGAAATCCCGGCAGTTGCCGGCCGCTGGGACTGGTGATGAACCCGCCGAAATCCGTCGCGTGCCGCTCCAGGAGCGCCACCACTTCTGCCAGGTCGGAAACCTTGGAGTGCTTCGCTTGCTCGGTCAGCAGCGTGGCGGACACGTTCACACTGTTGAGCACGTTGCCCACGTTGTGCAGAACTCCGGTCGCCACTTCGGCCATCCCGGCCTGGCGTGAGGTGTCCAGCAGTTGCCTGTGCATCAGTTCCATTTGCGCCTCGGCACTCTTGCGCTCGGTGATGTTGACGTGGGCCAGGACTGCGCCGCCGGACTTCGTCGAGAGCGGCGTGACGTTCAGTTGGAACCAACGCTTCTCGTTCGGCGCGTCGCATGGGTACTCGAGGGTGAAGAAGTCCAGCGTCCGATCCAGCACGGCTTGAACGCCGGCCAGGACGCGCGGCGCTTCAATGGCGCATTCGCCATGAGCGCGACGCAACACCTCGAGATAGTTCACCCCCACGCCCGTCGAAACGGCCTGGGCATCGTTATCGCGGGCAAAGTTTTCCCAGGTCTGGTTCACCGCAACGATCGTGGCCGAGGCGTCAAGCACGGCGATGTTGGCGTTGAGCGAGTTCAATACCGCCGTGCCAAAGGCCTCCTTCTCACGCAACGCCTCTTCAGCCCGCCTGCGCTCGGTGACATTGCGGAAAAGTCCCAGCAGCAGCGCCGCACGGCCGGGCTGCTTGATGACGGTGCTGGAGATTTCCAAATCGACCGTCCGGCCGTCGCGCAACACCATGCGCCGCTCAACTTGCGGCACAATCTGGTTGGTCCGAAAACGCTCGCAGAATCGTTCCTGCAGTTCTGCGGGCTTGCGGTGATCCGAGTAGGTCACGGTGAAGGGCGCGCCTTCCAACTCTTCGCGCTTCATGCCGAACAGGCGGCAAAAGGCGGCGTTGACGGCGATGGTCACGCCGTTCTCGTCCAGGAGTCGCATGGCGTCGTGGGCGCTTTCCCAGACGGTGTGAAAGCGCGCCGCGGAATCCCGGAGTTCGTCATTGGCTCGGCTCAGTTCCTCCGTCCGTTCATCGACGCGTTGCTCCAAATGAATGTGCGCCTCCTGCAAGGCGCAGTCCCGGGCCTGGATCTCGAACAACATGCCGTTGAACGCCTGAATCAGCCGGCCCAGCTCGTCTTCACTCTGCTGGATGGCACGAAGGGAATAATCCTTGCGGGTCGCCACGGCGTTCGCGACGGCGGCGAGATGGGAAATGGGACCGGAGATGGTGTGCTGAAGCTTCGCCGAGATCGCGAACGCCACGAGCGAGGACAGGAGCAGGACGAGACTGACGATGATTCCGTAGCGCCAGAAGCGGGCGGCCAACTCCCGCAAATCGGACGCAATGTAGATGGTGCCGATATGTTGTCCTTCGAGACTTATGCGCCGAAACGCATCCAGACGGTTCTCCTTGAACTCAGTTCCTGTCCCGCCCGCCAGCAGGGCCGGGAAGACGGCGGTCATGTCGGCGCGCTGATACCTCGCCACTGGCTCACCGGTTTTGTCGTACACCGCGGCAGCGAGGATGTGCGGATGAGCCTTCAGTGAGTTCAGCGTCTGCTCGACCGATTTGGCGTCGTTGAAGGTCAGGCCGGGCGCGACGTTGTCATCGAACATGTCGGTCAGCACGGAGAGTTCAGCCGCCATCGCGCGGCGGAAGGTCACCTGGTCGTAGCTCACGAAGGCGATGCAGGTCAGGAGAAGGGCCACGCCGCTCGTGATCATGATGATGATCGTGAGCTTTTGCTGGATGGGGATTTTTCGGAAGAAGCGCATGGGTTTCTAGTTACGATTTCTTGCGCAAGGTCCGGGCCAGCTTTTGCAATTGAGCGCTGACCTGCAGTCCCGTGGACTCCGCCTGATCAATGTTGAGATCGAAGCGAATTTTTTCTTCTTCGCGAAAGTAGTTCAAGATGCCGCCCTGCTTGAAGAACGACTCTGATTCACCCACGGTGAGAACGCCGCCGCGGTGCGCGGCGGCGAGCCAGTCCTTCAGCCGCGAATCCTGAGCGGCGGGCAGAAACAGCACTTGCGTGCCCTGAACCGCTGCGGGCGTCTCCAGCACTTTAATGACAATGTTCCGGCCACTGATTTTGAGGCCCTTGGTGATTTCCAAGAGGATTGAAGTGCAAGGGCTCGAGCCGGCCACTCCGATGACGAACGGCGCATCCGAGGCGCGGAAACTGTTCTTCGGCCACGCGATAAACTTGGTGAAGTTAACGAGGTAGCCGGCCTTCAGTTCGTATTCGTTGAAGCGGGCTTCGCCCCCCCGAATCGCCGCGGCAGCCCCGCCAAACATCGCAAGACCGATCAGCATAACCAGCCATCGCGTCACCGTGCGCGCGAGCACCGCAGACTTGAGGTCCGGTTCGCGTTGGTTGAGGAGGTTAAGGTTCATGATCGGTCTCGCTAAAAAGCTAAAATCGCCAGGTGATTTTTCCCATGACCCCGCGCGGGACTTCCGTGCGCAAGCGAGTCCGGACGCTGTTAAATTCCGCGTGCCGATCTTCCAGCAAGTTCTGGCCCCAGAGGCCAAGTTCCAAGGAGGGGGCGGGCCGCCAGGTCACGCCGAGATCAAGACGGACGTACGAGGAGATGGGCAAACGCGTCTGGGCGCTCAAGGAGCTGATGCGATCCACAAAATACAGCGCGCCGCTCAACTCCACCTGGTGCGGCAGATCCAGATAGGAACGAATTTGGAACTGATGCTGCGGACTGT
Source organism: Pedosphaera sp. (assembly GCA_031411375.1). Classification (GTDB taxonomy): domain Bacteria; phylum Verrucomicrobiota; class Verrucomicrobiia; order Limisphaerales; family SIBH01; genus JANNGC01. Next base: position 3,095 of record JANOAY010000314.1, read on the forward strand.
CGCCCTCGGACGACTCATCCGGACGCAGGCGCATGTGCAGCCACGAGTAGCTGCCCATCAACCGCCAATGGTCCACGACTTGCCAGCGCGCCGACAGCTCAGTGCCGTACGTTTCGGCCGACTGGCTGTTTTGGTAGTGCAAAGGACTCACCAGATGCGCCGGCGCGGGAGTGGTCTCGAAGCGCGGCGTGCCCTGCACCTGCCCCACCAAATCGTTGTAATCGTTGTAAAAGCCGGCCACGTCGAAGGAGAGTCGCTTGGTGGCCTCAATCCGGTAGCCGAGTTCATAGGCAGTGAGCTCCTCGGCCGCACCGTCTGGATTCCCGAGCAAGGAGGCGAGAACCACGGGGCCGAAGGGCGAGGGTTGCACCGCCGCCAGATTCACCCGAGCGCTGGTGTCGAGCATTGTCGGCGTCCGGACTGCGCGCGAGACGGCGGCCCAAGCGGTCTGATGTTCGGTCGGGGTCCAGAGCAGCCGTGCGCTGGGCTGGATTTCCCAGCCCGTGTAATCGTTGTGTTCAAACTTGGAGCCGAGCGTGAAATGCAAACGGTCGGGCAGCAGCGTGATGTCATCCTGGACGAACACGTTGTAGAGCGGCAGTTGGCGGCTGGCCGGATCGGCGCTGACAAAGAAGCTGGGCGTGACCTCCGTGGCCGTGAGGCGATAGCCCACGCCCCAGACGATGTCTTGGCGCGTGCCGAGCGCGAAGCGGTGCTGCAAATCCAGATCGTAGGTGTCCTGCCGCACCGTCGCGAGACCGTCGCTCTGTTCCACATGATCGTAATAACTCTGCACCGAGAGCTGCGCCGTGTCGGAGAAGCTGTGCGTCCAACGACCCAGCACATTGCCGCCGCGGTTATGCGCGACGGTATCTATCGAATCGTAGAACCGGGGCGGCGTCAGGTTCGGCTCGTGGATGTTCTCTCCGGCTTCGGTGCCGTAGTAGTCACCTTGCAGCGTGAATTTGTTTTCGGAGGACGGTTCCCAGTCCAGGCGCAGGCCGCCGCGCAGGGCTTGCCAATCATCCGGCGTGCCGCGTCCCGTCGAATCCACCAGGCCCTCGCGGTTGAAGTATTTCACGTACGCGCGGTAAAAAAGATTGGTCGCGAGCTGCCCGCCGTAACGCACTGTGGTCGAGGGCTGGCCCTCGGTGCCGAAGGAAGTGGAAACCATTCCGCCCTGCGTTTCCTTCGCGCTCCGGGTCGTGATGTTGATGACGCCGTTGACCGCGTTCGCACCCCAGAGCGTCGCGCCCGGCCCGCGAATGACTTCGATCCGGTCCACGTCTTCGAGGACCACGTCCTGGGCATTCCAGAAAACTCCGCCAAAGGTCGGCGTATAGACCGCGCGGCCATCCACCAGCACCAGCAGCTTGTTGGCGTACTGGTTGTTGAAGCCGCGCGAACTGATCGCCCACTGGTTGCCATTGATGCGCGCCACGTCCAGCCCCGGCACGGTGCGCAACAATTCCGGAATGCTCGTCAGCCCGGAACGGCGTATGTCTTCCTGCGTGATGACCGCCACGGCGGCGGGAGACTCCTTCAGCTTCGTTTCCTTTTTAGAAACCGAGGTCACCGATTCATTCATCAGCTCTTCGAGGCTGAGTTCGGCCAGACTGCGGCGCGCTTTCTCAGATTGCAGATCCGCAGCACCCATGTCAGCGGCTAGCCACACGGACAGCCCCACCGCCAGCACGGCGCGGCCGGAGCGGCCGGCCCGGGAAAAGCGTTTGACGGCTCCTTCTCCCTGCCGACAGCTACGCACCTTCTGATCGAACGGCAGGTTGCTCATCGTGCCCCTTCCAACGACAGGACACCCGTTCGGCTACATGAGGTTAAACCCCCAGAAGGAGCCGGGACTTATCTTCAGTCAAAGGGGCGGGCGGATGGAATGGTGATGGCCAGGCCTTCTCTTCCGCGGCGTGGCGGTTTGAATGCAAAGGGTGTCAGGCGCAAGTCGGGCCCGGAAGTCCGCCACTTCTCATTCTCAAAAACTGTTTCCTCAAGTCGAAGCACGTTTCTGCCGCCATCGATTTACGTGAAACCCCATTTTCTTTCTGTGCTCATCATTGACGACGATCCACAAATTGCCCGTCTGGTGGCCACCTGTCTTCGAAGTTCCGGCTGCATTCTGGAGGCGACCCAAAAATCGAAAGAGGGCGTGGCGCTCGCCCGCAAAATAAGTCCTGATGTCATACTGTGTGACGCAGACATGCCGGACTTGAGCGGTCCCCAGCTGATCGAGATGATAAAATCCGATCCGGCCACGGCCCACATTCCCGTGGTTCTAATGACGGGCTTCGCGGATCCCAGCATGTTCTCGCATGTTCGCTGGACGGGGTTCTTAGGCAAACCGTTCACCCCTTCAGAACTTCTTTCCGCACTCCGTCATGCGGTCGCGACCGCGCTCCCCAAGGCAGAGATTCCTGAAGGGGTTCCTGCTGGCTGATGACGGCGTGGGGGTTTGCATCGCGCTCGCGCGACCTTGGAGCGG
>JANOAY010000315.1:0-3562 GCA_031411375.1 Pedosphaera sp.
CCCGGCGTGCCGCCGGAGCGCGAGGTGAACAAGATTCTCAAGCCCACACTGGTCGCGGAACTCGAGTCGCAGATCAAAACCAAGGAGGCCGAGCTGGTCGCTGTGAGCAACAAGCGCCGCGACAGCGTTGCGCAGATTGAGACCGACGCGCGGAAGTTGCGCGAAGATTTTGACCGCCGCTCTGGCAGCAAGCGCGAGGAGACGGATCGCAAACGCGAGGAGGCGCTGGCGGCCCTGGCCTTGCTCGTGAAGACCGGCGCGGCGCAGGCGACGGAGATTGATCAGGCCTTCGCCACGGCGGCGCAAAAAGAGGCGGACACGCTCAAGACCCAGCGCCCGATTGAAACGGTGCGCGCGGAACTGGATGCGAGCCGCAAGCAGGCCGACCGCCACTACGAGGCTCGCGAGGCGGCGATTCGCGACACGCAGGTGCATCGCATCGCGACCACGGTGGAAATCGTGCGCGGCCTGTTCCTCGGCGAGCGCCCCATGTCCATCACGGCCTCGGCCAAGGAGCGCGGCGACATTCTCACCGATCAGATCAGCATGGTCCGCATCTGGGTTTATCCGGTGCTGGCGTTCATCGTCGCCTTCCTGCCGACGTTCATGGTGGAGCTTGGCTTCTCGACGCTCTTCAAGCCGGAGCAGCAGCGCCCGGCGCATCGCCTCGGCTTCTTTGGCCGTGGATTGCACTGGCTCTACATCCGTGCGGGCCGTCAGAAAATTTTGCGCGCGGAACGTCTGGCCAACGAAGCCACGGCCCAAATCGCCGCGCGCGACCGGGCAATGGCGTCAGCGAATGCTGCGGCGGAAAAAGCATTGCTGGAGAAGGACGCCGAGTTGCACGCCACGCACGAAGCGCTCGTCGCGGCGGAAACGAAGCACGAGGAGCAGTTGCAATACAACCAGTCCGAGCACGAGCAGGAATTGAAGGAGAAGGAAGACGCGTGGGTCGAGAAATTCTCCGTCATGGCCGACTCGCTGAACCGCGCCATCATCGAGAAGGACGAGCTGCGTGATTTGCAGAAGTCCGAAATCGAGCGCCAGATTCAGATGCGCCAGAACGCGTGGTCGGATCGCCTGACCAACTTGCGCCAGGAACTCGACACGCAGCGTACCGCCGCCGAAACGGAACGCACCGCGCTGATGCAGGAGCATCACAAGAAACTGCTCGAAGTTTCCGAGGACGCGAAGACGCAGGTCATTCAGCTCCGCCGCCAGATCGCCGACGCGGAACTGTCCGGCGTGGAAGCCAACGCAAAGTTGTCGCACGACTTGAAGGAAGCCCTGCACGCCCGCGACACGGTGGAAGCGCAGTTGAAGCATCAGGCCGAATCATTCTCCCGTCAGTTGGCGCAGGCCAAGGACGACGCGGCGCGCGAACAGGAAAAGACGGCGCGAGTGGAACAGCATCGTTTGGAGCGTCAGCGGCTGGAGCACGAGAAAGCGTTGCGCCAACAGGACGACAACTTCTCGCACCGTCTGCAACAGCGCGAACAGGAGCTTGCGCTCGCCGCCGATGCGCGCGTCGCCGAGGAGAAGAGCAAAGTGGAACAGGATTCACGTCGTCGTGAGGCGGAACTGGAGCGTCAGTTGGAAGCCCGCGCCCGCGAAGTGGATGCGCGCCGGAGCCAGGAATTGCAGCAGCGCGACGAAGCGGCGCAAGCCCGCCTCAAGCAGCGCGAGCAGCAGTTGCAGTCGCAGGCGGAAGTCCGTCTCGCCGAAGTGCAGGCGCAGGCCGAACAGGAGTTGCGCCGTCGCGAGATGGAGATGGAACGCCAGCTCGACACGCAGGCCCGCGAGACCGAGGCCCGTCTGCGCGAGGAAGTGCAGCAGAAGGAACTGGCCTATCACGCCAGGCTCAAGCAGCGCGAACAGGATTTGATCACGAAGGCGGCGGCTCGCGAAACCGAGTTGCAGAACCAGTGGGCCGAAGATTTGCGCACGCGCGAGGAGCAGGCCGAGCAGCAGAGCGAGTCCCGCGTTCGCGCCGTCGAAGCGCGCCTCAGTCACGAAGCGCAGCAGAAGGAGGAAGTGTTCCAAATCAAACTGCGCCAGCGCGAACAGCAGTGGCAGGCGCAGTTCGATGCGCGCCAGGCGGAAACAAAGGCGCAGTGGGAACAGACCTTGCACGAGCGCGAGCAGGAAACGCAGCGCACCGCCGAGGCCACCGCCCGCGCCACCGAGACGCGCTGGCTGGCCGAGATGCAGCAGAAGGAAGAACTCTTCCAGGCCAAGTCCCGTCAGCGCGACCAGCACTGGCAGTCGAAACTGGAGAACGCGCGCACTGAGTTGCAGGCGCAGACGGAACAGGATTTGCGCCGTCGCGAGACGGAGGCGAACGAGGCGCGTCAGCGTGCGCTGCGTGAATTGGAAACGCAGTTGCGCCAGGAAATGCAGTTGAAGGAAGAAACCATTCTGGCGGAAAGCAAGCAGCGCGAACAGGCGCTGGCCGCGCAGTTGAACGCGCAAATCGAAGCTCATCAAACGACCGAGAAGAATTGGGAGTCGGAGCTGGGCCTGATGCGCGGCAACATCGAGGCGCTGCTCGTCCGCACCGAGAAGGAGCGCGACGAGGCACGGAAGTCCGCCTCCGAAGGCGTCCGCCAAGTGCAGGACATGGAGAAGAAATTGTCGGAAGCGTCCACCCTGCTCTCCGGCTGGAAGAACGGAAAAAATTCCAGCGGCAGCCGCGCGGGGAAAGATTCCTTCCAAGTCGCGCGTGGTGGGCTGGGTGTGACGGCTGAGGAATGATCTGAGTCGAGTTTGATTCTGAAAATCACAGAGCGCCGATTTCCAAATCGGCGCTCTTTTTTCTTTGCGGCTTTTTGTTGAACGGAGCGCGGCGTTCACGCCGCTTCAGTGTGAGAAAGCACCTCGGCCCTCGAACACGAAGGCATTGTCCGCGTTAAAGCGGCATAAATGCCGCGCTCCGGCGCTTTGATAAGTTTTAGCGCCGCTTCGCCCTCGTTCTGCTCGCCTCTTGGGTTTGCCTCCGCCACGATGCGCGGCCTTTGCATGGCTGATGATCGGATTGAAGAACTGAAGGCGCTCCTGCCGCAATGCCTGCTGCACGACTGGGTGCGGCTCGGCTCGCGGCTCGTGCGCCTGATCAAGGATCGTCATCATCCTGACAAACACGAAGCGTTGCTCCGGCGCATTCTCGACGAAGTGCGTTCCTCCATCGCCTTGCGTGAAGCACGCCGCATCAATGTCCCTCGCGTCACGTATCCGCCCGACCTTCCCATCACTTCGCGCAAGGATGAGATTGTCGCGGCGATTCGAAATCATCAGGTCGTGGTCATCGCGGGCGAAACTGGGTCGGGCAAGACCACGCAGATTCCCAAGATGTGTCTCGAAGCCGGACTCGGTATCGAGGCCATGATTGGTTGCACGCAGCCGCGTCGCGTCGCCGCGCTTTCCATCTCGCAGCGCATCGCGGAGGAATTGAACGTGAATTGGGGCCACGAGATCGGGTGCAAGATTCGCTTCGATGATCGTTCCAGCGCGCACACCTACATCAAGCTGATGACGGACGGCATCCTGCTCGCCGAGACGCAGG
>JANOAY010000316.1:0-6919 GCA_031411375.1 Pedosphaera sp.
TGACCTCTCAAAATACACCCGTTTTCCGAAAGTTCAAGTCAGCATTCTAATTATGTCGAAAAGGAGAGAAAATGCTGGTCTGCGCTGCTCCAACACTGATCTGGAACTGGATGACGACCTCGTGGCCGTCCTCCTCATTGCGATGGTCACGGCCATCATCGTCTGCATCGCGATTCTGCGCTGGGTGGTGCGCCGCGAACTCGGCTTGCGCGTCGGCCAGGCGGGGTTTTCCGCGCCGCACTTTTCCACGTCCGTCTTTGAAGCGCCGAACCGCTGGCTCGCGGTGCGCTCGCTGAATCCGCGCGCCATCCAGGACGCGCTCGGTCTGCAACACGCCCGCGACTGCACCTGGAGCGACGCCATTGGAGCGCCCTTCGAGCCGCGCCTGTTCATCGCGCCGCCGGTGGACGGTTGGATTCTGGTCATGGGCTGCGACCTGCCCGATCCCGCCGATGACATTGACGAGTGTTTCAAATTTCTATGCGCGTTGAGTCACAAGCTGGGCGAGGTGCAATTCTTCTCCCGCCATCGCGCCGTGTCGCATCACGGCTGGGCGCGCTTGAGCGATGGCAAAGTTTTGCGGGCTTACGCGTGGGCGGGCGAGACGTTGTGGAATCAAGGCGCGCTCACCGAGGCCGAGCGCGATTTGAAACTCCGCTGCCTCGCCTACCAGCAAAGCTCGAACGTCCTCGGCCTCGCCGAACGCGAACTGCTCGCGCTCAACACCGAGCGCGTCGTGCGCCTCGCCGCGCGCTGGAGCGTGGACCCCACGGCGGTCGAAGGCACGGTGCTGGAGCACAAAGGAATCGCTGGCGATCTGCTTCACGGCCGCTATCACTGAGCCATGCCCGCTCCCGAAACTTGTCCCAACTGCGGCGCCGAAGTGCCGCGCCGTGCGAAGTCCTGTCCCGAATGCGGCTCCGATGAATCCACCGGCTGGTCCGAACGTGCCACGACGCAATCGCTCGACTTGCCGGATGATGAATTCGATTACGAAGAGTTCACGCAGCGCGAGTTCGGCAAACCCAAGCGCGCGCCCCGGAAAATTTTCTGGTGGGTTGTGGCTTTGGTGCTGTTGCTCCTGTGGCTGCTCGCCCTGCTGCCGCGATGAAATTTCTCCTATCTCTGCTCTGGCTCGTGGCGGTCACGCACGCGGCGGACTGGCCGCAGTTCCTCGGCCCGACCCGCGACGGTGTTTCCACAGAAACAAATCTCGCTCTGACGTGGCCGAAAGAAGGCCCAAAGATTTTGTGGAAGGCGAAAGCCGGCGAAGGCTGGAGCGGGCCGGTCGTGGTCTCGAACCGCGTGCTGCTCTTTCACCGCGTCGGCGAGAATGAAGTCCTCGACTGTTTTCGGACCACGGACGGCGCGCGACTGTGGCGCACGGAATATCCTTCGACCTATCGCGATGACTTCGGCTTCGAGTCCGGCCCGCGCGCGACGCCCGCCGTGGACGGCCAGCGCGTGTTCACCTTCGGAGCGAACGGAATCCTGAGCGCGTGGAACCTGACCAACGGCGCGAACCTCTGGCGCGTGGACACGCGGAAACAATTTAGCAGCGACAAGGGTTTCTTCGGCATCGCCTGCTCGCCGCTCGTCGAAGGTGGCGCGGTGATTCTGAACATTGGCGGCGCGGGCGCGGGTGTGGTCGCGTTCGATCAAGCGACCGGGAAAATCTTGTGGCAAACGACCAGCGAGGAAGCCAGCTACTCCTCGCCGACTGCCGCGACCATCGGCGGACAGCGGCGCATCTTCGTCTTCGGGCGGAAGCATCTGCTCGCGCTTAACCGTGACGGGAAGCTGCTCTGGGAATTTCCGTGGACGCCGCGCATTGAAGCTTCGGTGAGCGCCGCCACACCGCTGGTCATCGGCGAACAGGTGTTCATCTCCGCGAGCTACGGCGCGGGCGCGGCGCTGCTGCGCGTGGCAGGCGCGAAGCCCGAGGTGGTGTGGAGCGGCGATGACAGTCTCTCCAGTCACTATTCATCCATCGTTCATCAGCGCGGCTTTCTCTACGGCTTCGATGGCCGGCAGGAACAGCGATCCCGCCTGCGCTGCGTGGAACTCGCGACGGGAAAAGTGCGGTGGAGCGAGGAGCGCTTCGGAGCCGGTGCCATCATCGTGGTCGGTGACAAGTTGTTGATCCTGACTGAGCGCGGCGAACTTCTCGTCGCGCCTGCGTCATTGGAAAAATTCACGCCCACGGCGCGCACGCAAATCCTCGGCACCGACATCCGCGCGCATCCCGCGCTGGCCGGCGGGCTGTTCTTCGCCCGCGACAAGGGCGTGCTGGTGGCGGTGGACTTGCGCGAGCGGCTTTGAAGGAGGCGGCGGTGGCGCAGCCCAGCCGCAGCGGTCTCGACTGCAATCGCGCGCAAAAAAATCCCCGCGTGGTGCGGCGGGGCTGCGCCACAGCCGCGCTCCATCTGATCGGACACCAAACTTTGCTTTTTTCCCGCGCGGCGGCGTGGCACGCTCCCGCCATGTTCTTCGCCGGCCAACACTGCACGCGGCGTCATTTTCTGGCGCGCACCAGCGCGGGCTTTGGGGCGCTGGCCTTCAGCGCGCTCTCCAGGCTCGACGCGCGCGCAGCGGGCGCGAAGGTTCGCCAGATTGATCCGCTGAACCCCTTCACGCCGCGCCCGACGGATTTCAAACCGACGGCCAAGTCGGTGATCTTTCTCTTCATGGTCGGCGGGCCGTCGCAGGTGGACACGTTCGATTACAAGCCGGAGTTGCAGAAGCTGAACGGGAAGCCCGTGCCGGACTCGATCAAGAAAGCGGTGCTCGCGACTCGGCACGCGAATGTCTTTCACGGCTGCAAGGAGGAACTGCTCGCCAGCCCCTACAAATTCCAACAGCACGGCCAGACCGGATTGTGGGTGAGCGAGCTGTATCCCAAGGTCGCGGAGCATGTGGACGATTTGTGCTTCATCCACTCGCTGCAAGCGGAGTCGAACAATCACGCGCCCGCGAGCTACCAGCTTCACACCGGCGACATCCGTCCCGGCAAGGCCAGCCTCGGTTCGTGGGTCACGTATGGTCTCGGCACGCAGAATCAGGATTTGCCGGGCTACGTCATGCTATTCGATGCGGGGCCGCTGGGCGGCGCGGCAAATTACGCGAATGGATTTCTCCCCGCCGCGTTTCAGCCCACGCGGCTGCGTGACCAAGGAACGCCGGTGCTCGATCTGTTGCCGCCGGAGGAATTTGCGCCCGGCCAGCGCGCGTCGCTCGACTTGATCAAGAAGTTGAACCTCAAGCATCGCGAGTCACGCGCGGGGATGACGGAACTCGATGCGCGCATTGCCAGCTACGAACTTTCCTACCGGATGCAGTCGGCGGCGCTCGAAGTCGGCGACTTTGAGAAAGAATCCGCGAGCCTGCGCGCCAGCTACGGCTTCGAGCACAAGGACAAGCGCACGCAAAGTTTCGGACGGAAGTGTTTGCTCGCGCGCCGTCTCGTCGAGCGCGGCGTGCGTTTTGTGCAGGTCTATGACATGCCGGACAAGGACGGCTGGGACGCGCACGGCAACCTGACGGGCAACCACACGCCGCGCGCGCGCTGGACGGACGAGCCGATTGCCGCGCTGCTCACGGATCTGAAACAGCGCGGCCTGCTCGACGAGACGCTGGTCATCTGGGCGAGCGAGTTCGGGCGCACGCCCATGATGCAGGGCGACAACGGACGCCAGCACAACGCCGCCGGGTTCACCGTGTGGATGGCGGGCGGCGGCGTGAAGCCCGGCGTCCGCATCGGCGCGACCGACGACATCGGCCTGATGGCGGTGCAGGACGCGCATCCGTTCAAGGATTTGCACGCCACGATTCTCCGTGCGCTGGGCTTGGACAACGAGGAACTCGGCTTCGAGGTCAGCGGACGCACCGAGCGGCTCACGGGCGTGGCGAACACGGCGAAGATTATTCCGGGCGTGCTGGGATGAGGGAGCGCGGGTTTCCGGGCGGTCCTTTGGGACGGGATAGCGGGTTTGTGGCTAAACAAGCTCAATAGGTTCAAGCTCCAACCCTTTCCATTTGTGCGCGAGCACGAGCCTCGCAACCTTGTTTGACACGATCACATGCCGGGCTGCCGCCGCACCAGTTCCGAACCACTCCGCCGAAAGCACAATATCCGGGGCATCCTCAAACGCGCCCCGCGAGTAGTGAACTATCCGCCTCTTTTGGGGACGTGATATTTGACGCGTTCGCAAAAGCCGTCATCCAACAAGCCATTTCTCTCTGAAGGTATCCGAACCCTGCTCATCTCGTCATCGTGGGGACTGCAAGCCACACGCTCTTGAACGACACCCACCAAACCGTCACGCGCTGTCGTGATCGGAACAATTTGAACAACCGATTCCAATGCAACGCCCGTGCGGTGCTTGAGGGGAGCGAGGTAACGCACACCCGACACGCCTTCAGTCTCGAATACCTCTTGCACTTCTTTTCGGGCAAAGATGATTTGGTGCATCCACTGAGGAGCGAAGAAATGAGCCGCCTTGTTTTTAGGCTCCGCGCTCAATCGAATGGGGCGCGTTTGCACTTTGCCAATGCCGCAACGCTGGCAGCAGTGCGTCATGTCGTAAACTTCGGACTGATAGCCAAACCCATTTGCGGGCTGCGGATAGCCTGCATCAGCGGTCGCAGAAGCAAGCAACCATGATGCAGATGCAATGTCGTCGGGAGTAAAAGTGGGACCGTGAAAGACTCTCACGTCATGCTGTGTCGCGAGGTCACGCAGAGTGGGCCATCTGGGGTCGTCATCGTAAACGAACAAATCGAAACAATCCCAAGCGAGAATTTTATCGGTGCCTCCGATACGTTTGCTTTTGTAGCGAACGCCCAACTTGTCCAGAGCGGCTGTGAACTCTGGCTTGTTGTAGTCCTTGATGTGGTGTCGTAGCCGCATGACCGGAAGACGCCCAACATTTCATTGTCCAACCCGCACTACCCCGTCACCAGCGTCCCCACTTCCTCGCCCAGCACCACGCGCTTGAGGTTGTGCGGCTTGAAGAGGTCGAACACGATGATCGGCATCTTGTTGTCCATGCACAGGCTGAAGGCGGTGGAGTCCATGACCTTGAGCTGCTTTTGCAGCGCGTCGAGGTAGGTGATGCGCTGGAAGCGGACGGCCTTGGGATTCTTCTTCGGATCGCTATCGTAGATGCCGTCCACCTTCGTCGCTTTCAAAATCACTTCCGCGCCCATCTCGTTCGCGCGCAGGGCGGCGGCGGTGTCGGTGGAGAAATACGGGTTGCCCGTGCCGGCGGCGAAGATGACGACGCGCCCCTTCTCCAAATGCCGCACCGCGCGGCGGCGGATGAACGGTTCGGCAATCTGCGTCATGGTGATGGCGCTCTGCACGCGCGTGGCCACGCCCTGGCGTTCGAGCGCGTCCTGCAAGGCGAGCGCATTGATCACAGTCGCCAACATGCCCATGTAATCCGCCGTGGCGCGCTCGATGCCCTTCGCGCTGCCCGCTACGCCGCGAAAAATGTTCCCGCCGCCGATGACGATGACCATCTCGATGCCGAGGTTGCGCACCTCGCCAATCTGCTCCGCCATGTCCGCGACGCGCGCGCCGTCAATGCCGTTGCTCTGCGCATCGCCGAGGGCTTCGCCGGAAAGTTTGAGGAGGAGGCGGCGGTATTTGGGTTGCTTGGATTTCATGCGCGCGAATTCAAAGTGCGCGCGGTTTCTAGCAGCGGGGCAGGGGGAATCAAAATCCAAATTTCAAAATCCAAAATCCAAACAAACTCCAAGCTCCAAATATCAACAGTCGGGCGGTGAATTCGGCGGCAGGCCGGACTGGAAATTTGTCGCTTTGGAATTTGTTTGGATTTTGGGATTTGGACTTTGGAATTTCCGACGAGAGAGCGCACCGCACCGCATGGTTCGTTGACACTTGGATTTTCGGCGGCAATAGTTCGCGACCAAGATTTTCCGAAGAACAGACGACAAACTTAAACGTGGCCGCCAAAGACGATTACTTGCTGGATACGCTGATTGAACTCGGCTACGTGACCCACGAACAGATCGAGGCAGTGCGCCCCGACTCGGAGTCCAGCGGAGAAGGCATCATTGACCTGCTCATCACCCGGCACGTTCTCCCGCCGAACGCCGTCACGCAAGCCAAGGCCACTTATTTCCACGCCGAAGTCGTGGTCCTGGCGGATATGAATTTGCCGGACGATGTGGTGGCCTCAGTGCCGCGTCACGTCGCGAAGCGTTATCGCGTCGTCCCCGTTTATCGCCACGACAACGTCATCGGCATCGCGATCACCGACCCTTCCGACCTCGACACGATTGATTCGCTGCATCATCTGCTGAACTTGGAAATCGAGGCCAAGGTCGCGGGCGACGAAGACCTCGACGCAGCGCTGAACAAATACTACGGCGCGTCGGATGACTCGGTCGGCAAGATGATTCAGGACATCACGGAAGGTGATGTTGAAATTTCGATTCCAAAAGGCGGCGCGGAGGACGATGGCGCGACTGTGGACGCGGACGCGCCCATCATCAAGCTGGTCAACTCGCTCATCGTGGACGCCTTCAAGCTGCGCGCGTCGGACATTCATCTGGAGCCGCTGTCGAAAAGTTTTCGCGTCCGCTACCGCATTGATGGCGTGCTCGCGGAGCAGAAGAGTCCGCCGAAGCGGTTGCAGGCTTCCATTATCGCACGGCTCAAGATTCAGGCGAACATGTCTATCGCGGAGCATCGCATTCCGCAGGACGGGCGCATCCAGACTTCCATCGGCGGCAAGATGATTGACCTCCGCGTGTCCTGCATCCCGAGCAATCACGGCGAGAGCATCGTGATGCGTATTCTCGACAAGGAAGGGTTGAAGCTCGGGTTGCCGCAGCTCGGATTTTTCACGGACGACCAGCAGACCTTCGAGCGGCTCATCGGTTTGCCGGA
>JANOAY010000317.1:0-2301 GCA_031411375.1 Pedosphaera sp.
TTGGCAAACGGCTCGCGCATCGTCAGCCCGAGCAGGTCGAGCAACTGCTTGTCCGCGTCGTAGCTCGGCGAAGGCACGGCCTTCGTCAGCATCGTCTGCGTTTCGCTGGAGAAGATCGAGTTTGCGCCGGCGAAGAAGCAGAACGCCTGTTCAACATCCGAAAGTTTTGAGCGACCGGCGGTGAGGCGCACGTCGGCGAGCGGGCAGAGCAGGCGCGTGGTCGCGATCATCCGCAGCACTTCCCAGAAGGGCACGTCGGGATTGTCGGCCATCGGTGTGCCGGGAACTTTGGCGAGAATGTTGATCGGCACCGACTCGGGATGCGGCTGCATCGTGGCGATGGTGTGCAACATACCCACGCGATCCTCAATCTGTTCGCCCAGTCCGATGATGCCGCCGCAGCAGACGGTGACGTTCGTCTTGCGCACGTTGCCGATGGTCTTCAACCGGTCGGCGTAAGTGCGCGTGGTGATGATGGTCTCGTAAAATTCCGCCGAGGAATCGACGTTGTGATTGTAGGCGTATAGTCCGGCCTCTTCGAGGCGCTTGGCCTGGCCCTCGCTCAACATGCCGAGCGTGCAGCAGACTTCCATGCCCATGTCCGTGACCTCGCGCACCATCTCGACCACGCGGTCGAACTGCGGGCCGTCCTTCACTTCGCGCCACGCCGCGCCCATGCACACACGGGACACGCCGCTGGCCTGCGCGCGTGCGGCGATTTCTTTCACGGCCTCTTTCTTCAACAGCGTCTGCGGCGTGATGTCCGTCTCGTAGCGCGATGACTGCGCGCAGTAGGAGCAATCTTCCGGGCACGCGCCGGTCTTGATGGAGATGAGTTTGCAGACCTGCATCTCGCGCGAATTGTGGTGCGCGCGATAAACGGTGGCGGCGCGATAGACGAGATCGAGCAGCGGCAGATCGTGCAGCGCGCGAATCTCCGCGCGGGTCCAGTCGTGGCGAACAGTGTCAGTCATTTTTCAAGGGCCGCTTTTGATGGAGAGCGGCAGCGAGAAAATGCGGAGCGCGCGCGAAGTTGTAAATCCAAATGAATGCGGACGGGGCGCGTGAACTTACGAGTAATTTATTTCAAGACGGCGTGAATGGGTGAAAGGTAGGGCGTCGTCGATCTGCGCGCGCCGGGCCACGCTGGCGAAGAACGGTTTAGAACTGCCCGCGCCTCACCCCGGCACGCGTGGAGCGACGCCGCCCACCGCCTCGTCGTTCTTCAGAAACTGTTTCGATATGGACCCAGCGAAGCCCTTGTTTGCAAAAGGTTGTTGAAGTGCTCCGGGTGCTCCCTGATATTCCGCGCCGCCCGTCCTCGGACGGGCAACACCGGTCGGGGCGTAGCGTAGCCTGGCTAGCGCGCTTGCTTGGGGTGCAAGAGGTCGAGAGTTCAAATCTCTCCGCCCCGACCAATTCTTCTCTTGCCCACTTTCTTTGAACTCCGTCGAATCGCGCCATGCTTTCACGTTCGGAAATTTCCGCCCGCATCTCGGAACTCGGCCTCGTCGCCGTCATCCGCACACCGTCGTTTGAACTCGTCGCGCCGGTGTGTGAAGCGTTGGCGGCGGGCGGAGTGCTCGCGCTCGAAGTGACCATGACCGTGCCGGACGCGCTGCGGGCCATGCGCGAAGTGAACGCGAAGTTTGGCGGTCAAGTGCTGCTCGGCGCGGGAACAATCCTGAACGCGGCGCAGTGCGACGCGGCCCTGGACGCGGGCGCGCAATTCGTCGTCAGCCCAATCACGAAATTGGAAATCATCGCGACGGCGCACGCACGGCAGAAGCCCGTGATGCTCGGCGCCTACACGCCGACCGAGGCGCAGCTCGCGCACGAGGCGGGCGCGGACTTCATCAAGATTTTCCCGGCGGACAAACTCGGGCCTGGCTACATCAAGAACTTGCGCGCGCCGCTGCCGCATTTGCGCATGGTGCCGACCGGCGGAGTGGACTTGGTGACGGCGCCGGAGTTTTTGAAAGCGGGCTGCGCCGCGCTGGGCGTCGGATCGTCGCTCCTGTCGGCGGAGATTCTGAAGGCGAGGAACTGGGCGGAACTCACGCGGCTGGCCGGAGCGTTTGTGCGCGTGGTGCGCGAAACCAGAGCGGCGCGCTGAGGCAGCTTGCGGATGGAGCGCGGGCTTTAGCCCTTGTCATTACCCACAAGTTGGAAAGAGCGTTGCGTCCTCCCTCACCCCGGCCCTCTCCCGCTGGGAGAGGGCCGGGGTGAGGGTGAACGCAATGGAGACCCGAGATGTGGTTCATGCTCAGGCGTGACCGCCGCGCTCCTGCCCGTGCGGAG
>JANOAY010000318.1:0-1703 GCA_031411375.1 Pedosphaera sp.
CCTCGTTCGCCTTCGACTCGGGGATGTTGTTCTTCGCCTTGCAGCCTTTGACGAAGTTCACGCGCTGGCTTTGCATCTCCTCGATCTTCTTCTTGCCCATCGCGCGCCGCAGCAAATCCGCCGCGCCGAGCGTGTAGCCGGCGAGCAACTGCGTGGCCTGCATCACCTGCTCCTGATAGATGAGCACGCCGTAAGTCTCCTTCGAGATCGATTCGAGCAACGGATGCGCGTACTCGACCGGCACCTCGCCGTGACGGCGTTTGATGAAATCTGGAATCAGGTCCATCGGCCCCGGACGATAGAGCGACACGAGCGCGGTGATGTGCTCCACGCTCGCGATCTGAAACTTCCGGCACAGGTCGCGCATACCGCCAGATTCCAACTGGAACACGCCGACCGTGTTGCCCTTGTTCAGAATGTCGTAGGTCTTCGCGTCATCGAGCGGCAGATCGTCGAGCACAATGTCGATGCCCTGCGTGCGCTGGATCATCTCCACGGTGTTGCGGAGCACCGTCAAAGTTTTCAACCCGAGGAAATCCATTTTCAGCAGGCCAAGATCGCCGACCGGATTCATCGGATACTGCGTGACGATGGTGCCGTCCTCGTCCTGCCGCAGCGGAAGCAACTCGACGAGCGGCTTGTCGCTGATGACCACGCCCGCCGCGTGGACGGACGAGTTGCGCGCGATGTCTTCGAGCACGAACGCCATGTCCACGACTTCGCGCGTGAGTTCCTCGGTGTTGTAAGCCTCCTTGAATTCCGCCGACTGCTTGAGCGCGAGTTCGAGCGTCATCTTCAAGTCGGTGGGAATCATCTTCGCCAGCCGGTCGCCCTCGCCGTAGCTCAAGCCCATGACACGGCAGACGTCGCGCACCACGGACTTCGCGCCCATCGTGCCGAAGGTAATGATCTGCGCCACGCATTCGCGGCCGTATTTCTGGCGCACGTATTCGATCACGTCCGCGCGGCGGTCGTCGGCGAAATCGATGTCGATGTCGGGTGGGTTGACGCGCTCGGGATTCAGGAACCGCTCGAACAGCAGCCCGTAACGAATCGGGTCCACGTTCGCGATGTCGAGCAAGTAGGTGACGATGGAACCGGCGGCGGAACCGCGCGCCACGCACGAAATGCCAATCTCGCGCCCGTAGCGGATGAAGTCCGCCACGATGAGGAAGTAGGAGATGAACCCGGTCTTCTCGATGACGGTGAGTTCGAGTTGGAGGCGAGCGATGACGTCTTGAATCGCCTTAGCTACGTTCGGACGCTGGTGGAGTGCGAGGGGCTTTTCTCCCTCACCCCGGCCCTCTCCCGCTGGGAGAGGGAGAACAGATTCGGCCGGCTGGATTTGAGTGAGCGCATCTCCATTTCCCGTCGCGCCGGCCTTCGAGGAAATTTCATTCGGCAAACCCGCGACTGAATCGAAGCCCGCGACGCTCGCAATCTGAGCGCGGGCTGACGTGTCTCCCTCTCCCAGCGGGAGAGGGCTGGGGTGAGGGAGAGCGTCGCCCACAAACGTCGGCAACTTCTCCGGCTTCTCAATCCCCTCGACGATGAACTCCTTCCCCTCGGCCCGCACACTCAGCGTGTAGCGGCGGTGCAATCCCTCCGCGAGCAGGTGGCGCAGGTAGCCTTCACGCGTGAAAATTTCCGGCGGATGAAACACCGGGTAATGCAGCGTCTTGAAGTCGAACTCGACGTTGCAC
>JANOAY010000319.1:0-4534 GCA_031411375.1 Pedosphaera sp.
GAGGAAATCAAGAACGGCGCGATCCCCATGTCGTCGAGGCGCGCGATGGCGCCGGCGGCGTCATTGCAGTGCATCGTGCTCAACACCTGATGGCCCGTGAGCGCGGCTTCGATGGCGATTTCCGCCGTCTCGGTGTCGCGAATTTCGCCGATCATCACGATGTCCGGGTCCTGGCGGAGAATGGAGCGCAGCGCGTTCGCGAAGGTCAGGCCAATTTCTTTCCGCACCGGCACCTGATTGATGCCCGGCACCTGGAACTCCACCGGGTCTTCGACGGTGATGATGTTGTAGTCCGTGCAGTTGAGTTCGTTGAGCGCGGAATACAGCGTCGTGGTTTTGCCTGAGCCAGTCGGACCGGTCACGAGCAGCAAGCCGTGCGGTGCAGCGACGGCGGAAGCGAGACGGCGCAACGAATCCTGGTCCATGCCCAGCTTGTCCATCGAGGCCGACAAGTTGGATTTGTCGAGCACGCGCATCACGACCTTCTCGCCATGCACGGTGGGCATGAAGGAGACGCGCATGTCGTAATCGCGTCCGTTGACCTTGACGCGCATACGACCGTCTTGCGGCAGGCGGCGTTCGGCGATGTCGAGGCTGCTCATGATCTTGATGCGCGACATCAGCGGCACCTGCAAATTCTTCGGCGGCGGTGTGCGGTCCACGAGCACGCCATCAATGCGGTAGCGGAGCCGGACCATTTTCTCGAACGGCTCGATGTGGATGTCGCTCGCGCGATCTTTGATCGCCTGCACGATGATCAGGTTGGCGAGCTTGATAACCGGCGCTTCGTCCGAGCCGGCGGAGAGCTGGTCAATGTTGACCTCTTCAACAATGTCTTTGACCGTCTCCAGTCCGTCGGCTTCATCGGCCGCCTGCGCCTCGGCGTCCTGAATGATGTCCTCCATCGTGCCGGACTTGGCGCTCTCGATCTGATGAAGCTTGTCGGTGATGGCGCGCTCGGACGCGATCATCGGGATGATGTCGAGCTTGGTCAGGCGCTTGACGTCATCAATGGCGAGGACGTTCAGCGGGTCCACCATCGCGAGGAAGAGGCGGTTCTCCAGACGCGAGACGGGGCAGACGCGGTAATTCACCGCGACATCGCGCGGCAGCAAATCGGAAACGTCCGGGGAGATGTAAGTGCGCCCGAGATTCACCGGCGGGACGTTCAGCACGCGGCCCATCGAGACGGCGAGATCCATTTCGCCGACGTAACCCTTCTCGATCACGAGCTTGAGCAGGCGCACGCCCTCCTTCTTCTGCTGTTCGAGCAGTTCCACGACCTGTTTCGCCGAGAGCAATCCGTCCTCGACGAGGGCGTCGGCGATGCGTTCACCAAAAGATTTAAGTGGGCCAGCCATGTGAATCAGATTTTAGCGGAAAGCGCGTTTGAGCCATTTGGCGATGTCGATCGGCGGCGCCAGATACCAGAGAATGCGCGCCTGCGTGGCGGCCTCCAGTTCCTTCGCGGCCTGGCGGTTGAACGGGTTGGCGGTGGCGACCAGGATGGACTTGCTCATCTTGTCGAAGGGCAGCACGCACCAGCGCTGGCACGTCTCCATCGGGAAGGTGCGCGCGAGGTCGAGGTCGGCGTCGTATTTGTCGAGCGGCAGGTAGCTGAGCCGCGCCTTTTCCGAGAGCAGCTTGAGCGACTTGTCTATGACCACAATGGTCTTGTCCGCAAGCAACTGGATGAACGGATCGAGCGGTTTGCCCGGAGGCAGATGCAAATTTGGCGTCTGCCAGCACAGGTCGAAGTCGCCTTGGCTGATCAGTTTGCTGTCCACGAAAATCTTGTGCATCGTCGCCCGGCCGTCATCCAGATCGGTGGCGACCGGCTTGTTCACAGGCTTGCCCTTGACCGAAGCCTCGGTCGGAACCACCCGCTCGCTTGGCTCGATCATTTCCACCGTCGGCAGGTCGCCGCTCAGGCTGCCGGCCTTGCTCTCGATATCGCCGAGCGCGGCCAGCACCGAGGCGTCGTCGGGCCGGCGTTGCAGGATGCTTTCGTATTCAAGGATGGCGGAGGAAAGCTGGCCGAGATGGACGTAAGCCTCGGCGATACGCCGCGCGGTGTTCACCACGTCATCCTCGCGGTTCAGCTTGAGGTAAGCCTCCTTGAGGATTTCTAGCGACTGATAATCCTGCGGCTGGCTTTGCGTGATGACCTCGAACATCTCAATTGTCTGCAACAACTGAGACTCTTCTCCTGCATTCAACGTCGTGGTCATTGGCTAAAAATCATGTGCCGGACGCACGCGCCTCGGCAGGAGAATGAGCGGACGGTTCGTAGGAAAACTTGAGAGCACACGGAACGAAACGCGGATCAAAAGCCGCCGACTGCGGGATTTACGCCGTTCGTTGACACCCCGGAAATCCGCTCCTAGCTTGCGCGCGCTCATGTTTGAACTCACCGCACCCTTTGCAGCCGCAGGCGATCAGCCGCAGGCCATTGCCAAGCTGACGGAGGGCGTGCGCGCGGGCGCGAAGCACCAGACGCTGCTCGGCGTGACCGGCTCGGGGAAGACCTTCACCGTCGCAAACGTGATCGCGAACGTGAACAAGCCCACGCTGGTCATCTCGCACAACAAGACCCTGGCGGCGCAACTCTACGCCGAGTTCAAAAGTTTCTTCCCCAAAAACGCCGTCGAATACTTCGTCAGCTACTTCGATTACTACCAGCCCGAGGCCTATATCCCGCGCACCGACACCTTCATCGAAAAAGATTCGAGCGTGAACGACGCCATCGAGCGGATGCGCCTTTCGACCATGAGTTCGCTCATCTCGCGCCGCGACGTGATCGTGGTGGCGAGCGTGTCCTGCATCTACGGCATCGGGAGCAAGGAGGATTACGAATCGTTCATCGTGCCGCTGCATGTGGGGCAGGAAATCACCCGCGAGCAACTGCTTTCGCGTTTCATTGACCTGCAATACACGCGCAACGACATCGCCTTCGAGCGCAGCAATTTCCGCGTGCGCGGCGACACGGTGGAGATTTGCCCGGCCTACACCGAGGACGCTCTGCGCATTGAGTTCTTCGGCGACACGGTGGAGCGACTTACGCGCTTCGACCCGCTGACCGGGGACACGTTTGCCACCATGCCGAATGCGATGCTGTTCCCGAGCAAGCAGTTCGTAACGCCCGGCGACAAGATGAAGCGCGCCGTGCTTTCCATCCGCGAGGAGTTGACCAACCGCATCGCCGAGTTTGAGAAGAACAACAAGCTCGTCGAAGCCCAGCGCGTGAAGATGCGGACGGAATACGACTTGGAGATGATGACCGAGATGGGCTTCTGCTCCGGCATCGAGAATTACTCGCGCCACATCGCGAACCGCCCGCCCGGCTCGCGCCCGAGCACGGTCATTGATTTCTTCCCGAAAGATTTCCTGCTCGTGGTGGACGAGTCGCACGCCACGCTGCCGCAAATCTCCGGCATGTTCGCCGGCGACCGCGCGCGCAAGACGGTGCTCGTCGAGCACGGTTTCCGCCTGCCCAGCGCGCTCGACAACCGCCCGCTGAATTTCGACGAGTTTCAACTGATGCACAGCCAGGCGCTCTACGTGAGCGCGACGCCAACGGAGTTGGAGATGAAGTTGTCGCGTGAGGATGCGCTGGGAATGCGGGGAGCGCCGGTCTCCGACCCGGCGCGAATGGCCGCAGTACTTCAACGAGCCGGGGCGGAGACCGGCGTTCCCGGCATCGTGGAACTCATTGTCCGCCCGACCGGCCTCATCGATCCCACCATCACGATCAAGCCGCTCAAAGGACAGATTGACGATCTGCTGGAAGAAGCCCGCAAACGCATCGAAAAGAAAGAGCGTGTGCTGGTCACGACGCTCACTAAGCGCACGGCGGAGGAACTCACCGACTACCTGCGCGACGTCGGCATCAACGTGCGCTATCTGCACAGTGAGATTGACGCCATTGAGCGCGTGGAGATTTTGCGTTCGCTGCGCAAAGGCGAGTTCGACGTGCTCATCGGCATCAACCTGCTGCGCGAAGGACTCGACCTCCCGGAAGTTTCGCTCGTCGCGATTCTCGACGCGGACAAGGAAGGCTACTTGCGCAGCACGACCAGCCTCATTCAGACGGCGGGCCGCGCCGCACGCCACATGAACGGCGAGGTGATTCTCTACGCCGACGTGAAGACGCAGAGCATCCAGAAATTTCTCGCCATCTCGAATTACCGCCGCGAGAAACAGATCGCCTACAACAAGGAGCACAACATCACCCCGCGCAGCGTGAGCCGCGCGATTGAAGAAAGCCTGAGCGCCAGCGAGGTCGAGAAGAAGAAAGCCGCCGCCGTGCTGAACGAAACCGCCGGCAACTTCGACGTGGTGGAAACCATCCGCGAACTCGAAGAGGACATGCTGAAAGCCGCAAACAATCTGGAGTTCGAGAAAGCCGCCCTGCTCCGCGATCAGGTGCGCGAGCTGAAGCGCAGCACCGGGCAGGACGCCGGTGGAAAGTCCTCCGGCGCCGACGCCGCGACGAAAGCCGTGAACTACGGCAAGAAGGTGAAATCCAAGCGCG
>JANOAY010000320.1:0-2638 GCA_031411375.1 Pedosphaera sp.
CCGGAACAGCGCGCCGTCCTGCACCTGAAGCTCTGGGAGGATTTCACCTTTGACGCCATCGCGAGCACGCTCGGCATTTCGCCGAACACCGCCGCCAGCCGCTATCGCTACGCGATAGACAAATTGCGCCACCGGCTGCGTCCACTCTACGACGAGATCAAATGAACGACTTGGAACAACAACTGGCCCGACAGGAACTCAAGCAAGTTCCACCGGAATGGCGCAGCGCGATTTTGAGCGCGGCCGCGTCGGCGCAACCGCGCACGGTCAAGACGGACACCTCAGTCCCGCTCTGGCGCTTGCTCATCTGGCCTTCACCGCGCGCGTGGATCGGACTCGCGGCGGCGTGGGTGCTGATGCTGGGACTTCACCTCGCCATGCCATCGGTAGATTCATCTGGTCTCGCGCCAGCCACGGCGATGAACGCCGGTGCTGCCGAAGCGTGGCGCGAACAGCAGCGCCTGCTGGCCGAATTGTTCCCACCAGAACGCCAGGCCGAGTTGCCCAAAGCCTTGCCGCCGCGCCGCCGCAGCCAGTTGGATTTGGGTTTCTACTTCGCATGAAACTTCCCGCGATCTTCTTCCGCCGTTTCGAGGTGCCGTTCCTCGAAAGGTTTGCCCGCTGGCTTTTCAGTTGGCGCAGCGTGCGTGCGGCGGTGTTCGGCACGCTCGTCATGTTGACGCTGGTCGTGATGTTCTACGTCGTGGAGAACTGGCGTGGTCGCTACGCCTGGAAAAAGTATCGCACCGCCGCCGCATCACGGGGCGTTCAGTTTGATTTCCGCGCCTGCATCCCGCCGACCGTCCCGGATGAGCAGAACTTCGCGATGACGCCGCTGCTGGCGTGGCTCTTCGATTACGAGTCAGACAAATATCCCGTGGTCTGGCGGGACACCAACGGGTGGGACCGGGTGCGACGAGTTAGCGCATATCGCAGCGGCGCGAGTTCGCTGACGGTCGGTGATTGGACGCGCGGCGAAAGAATCAAACTGGAAGCGTGGCAAGATTCCTATCGCGGCGAACCAAAGAACGAACGGAAACGAACCGCACAGAGTTCGGAAGATGATTTTCCCGTGGCAGCCACGAAGCAATCTGCCGCCGCCGATGTGCTGCTGGCCCTCACTAAATTCGCCGCCGAGATGCGCGAAATCGAAGTCGCGGCTCGCCGTCCGAACTCGCGTTTTCCGATTCATTACGACGACGGACACCTGACGCTGCTGCCCCACCTTGCCATACTGCAGGGTCAGGCGACCTTGTTCCAACTGCGCGCGTCGGCGCTGCTGGCCCAGACCAATCGTGAAGCCGCCTTCATGGATTTGCAGACCGTGATCCGCCTGTCCGACGCGCCGAAGAACGAACCATTTTTGATCTCGCAAGCCGTGCGTCAGGTCTTGCTGAACCGTGCGCTGCAAACGCTCTGGGAAGGCATGTGCGACCATCGCTGGACTGACACGCAACTGGCCCTGATTCAGAAGCACCTCGCCAACATCGATCCCGTAGCAGACTTTTCCCGATCATTGCGCTGCGAGCCGGCTTTCCAAAATCTGAGTACGGAACGAATCCTCCGGGATCGCGACGGCTATCGGAAGTCGTGGGCCAACATCATGCCTGACGATGCGCGTCCGCCCATTTTCTCCTTCTACGCGCGCTTCGCACCTGCGGGCTGGTTCTACCGCAACGAGATCGCAAGCGATCAGCGAATTGAGGAAGCTCTGGCAGCCTTGACCAAGGGGAAGACGTCGGGAGTGCTTGTGCCGCCGCCGTTTCGTCCGGGCGACAAAGCTAAACTTTACGAGATGCTCGTGGACTTTCCGGGCAATCTTTTGAGCAATTGCCTTAGCCACCTCCCGCAATCTCAGGTGCGCCTGAAACTGGCCGAGACCGCCTGCGCGCTGGAACGGTTTCATCTCGCGCACCGCGCTTACCCACAGACCTTGGCGGAACTGACACCGCAATTCCTCGCGAACATTCCCAGCGATTTCATGGATGGTCAGCCGTTGCGCTACCGCCGTCTCGACGATCACAAATTCGTGCTCTACTCGGTGGGGCTGGATCGCAAGGACGATGGCGGGACAATTCCGGCCAAAGAGGAGCCGAGTGATTGGGTTTGGCAGATCCGATAGACTTACGTTTGGTGCTTTTCCCTTCTTCGGTATCTTCCGCGCGTGCAAACGCTGGCGGAACAGTTCGACAACGCGCCCACGCTGAATCGAGTCACCATCCCGGACTTGTGGCAGCAGCAGGCTGTCAGCTTGTTGCGCGAAGGAAAAGACGTCGTCGTCCACGCGCCGACGGGTGCGGGCAAGACGCTCATCTTCGAACTGTGGTCGAACGGCGGGAAGAATCGCGGGCAGGCGATTTACACCGTGCCGACCCGCGCGCTGGCGAATGACAAGCTCGCCGAGTGGCGTGCGCGCGGCTGGAACGTCGGCATCGCGACCGGTGATCTTGCGGAGAATCTGGACGCGCCCGTCATCGTCGCCACGCTGGAGACACAGAAGAACCGGCTCATCGCCGGCGACGGTCCCACGCTGCTGGTCATTGATGAGTATCAAATGATCGGCGACCCGGATCGCGGATTGAACTACGAACTCGCCATCGCACTCGCGCCGCCGCAGACGCGCCTGCTCATGCTCAGT
>JANOAY010000321.1:0-3849 GCA_031411375.1 Pedosphaera sp.
CGCTTTGAATTCAGGAACTGGCGCGTGGACAGGCGCGGGCGCAGAAGGCGCGGCACTGATCACTGGCGCGTGTTCAACCACCGTCGGCGTCACCACAGGTTCTGCCGCGACGATGGGTTCTGGTTCAGCGGGCGCGACCACCTCGACGGGCGGTGGAGGCGGTGGGGGTTCATGGACGACCACGATGGCGGGCGCGGGCGGCGGGGCGGGAGCCTCGGCGACCTTTTTGCCGCCGAGCTGTTCGACGAGAAATTCAGCGGTGATCTTGTCCAGCGAACTGGACGGGACTTTGGCGGCGTGGATGCCCAGTTCCTTGG
The DNA here is from genome assembly GCA_031411375.1 of Pedosphaera sp. Lineage (GTDB taxonomy): Bacteria > Verrucomicrobiota > Verrucomicrobiia > Limisphaerales > SIBH01 > JANNGC01. Next base: position 318 of record JANOAY010000321.1, read on the forward strand.
CCTTGACGAGAACGTCCTTGTTCTCGAGACCGAGTTGCTTGGCTATGTCGTAAATACGAACGGGCATATAAGTTTTTCTGCACCCGGTATGTCAGCGCAATGTTCATTGCGATGACATGCTCAGTTGGGCAAAACCGGGTTTCATAAAATCACGCTACAGGCGTCTGGGCTTCACCGACTTTGATCTGACGTCGGGCGGCCTCGGCACGCGCCGCTTCGTAAAGCGCGGCAGCTTGCTCGGCAATCTGGGGAATGCCAGCTAAATCGCTTTGCTCCGCTTGCAGCAAATCCGTCAGGCTCGTGAAGCCATGATGGACGAGAACGTCGGCCTGTTCCGCCGTCACTCCAGGGATGGCCGCGATGGCCTGGACCGCCAGCGCCACCTGCTGATCGAAGCCGACAATCGTGACTTCTTCCGGCTCGATGTCCACCTGCCAGCCCGTCAGCTTCGACGTGAGCCGCGCGTTTTGGCCGCGCTTGCCGATGGCGAGCGACAACTGATCCGGAGCCACGGTGATGCGGACGCGCTTGCGCGCTTCGTCCATCTCGAAGTTTTTCAACTTCGCCGGGTTCAACGCGTTGCTCACAAACTCACGGATGTTCGGCGACCACTTGATGATGTCCACCTTCTCGTTGTTCAGCTCGCGGACAATGTTCTTCACGCGCTGGCCGCGCAGACCGACGCACGCGCCGACGGGATCAACTTTGTCATCGCGAGTCCAGACGGCGATCTTGGTGCGGAAACCCGGCTCGCGGGCAATGCCCTTCACCTCGATGGTGCCGTCGCTGATTTCCGAAACTTCCACCTGAAACAGCTTGAGCACGAAATTCGGGTCGGCGCGGGAGAGAATAATCTCCGGCCCGTGATTGCCGTTCTCCACGGCCTTCACGTAGCAGCGCACGCGCTCGCCGATCTGATACTCCTCGGTCGGCACGCGCTCGCGGTTCGGCAGCAGCGCCTCGTACTTGCCGAGATCGACCGTCACATCCGAACGCTCGAAGCGACGGACCACGCCGCTGATGATGTCGCCGACGCGATCCTTGAACTCCGTGAAAATGAGCGCCTTCTCCGCGCGCCGCACCGCCTGCATGAGCGCCTGCTTGGCGTATTGGGCGGCGATGCGCCCGAAGCCGTTCGGCGTGACTTCGATTTCCAGTTCGTCGCCGATCTGCGCGTCCGCCTTCACACGGCGCGCGTCAAAAACAGAAATCTGGTCGTGCTTGGAAGCGACCTTGTCCGAGACGATGAGTTTCGCGTAGGCGCGGATGTCCCCGTTCTTCTGGTCAATGACGCAGCGCAGTTCACGCGCCGGGCCGACCGCCTTCTTCGCGGCCTGCATGAGTGATTCCTGGACAGCAGACGTGAGAACCTCACGGCTGATGCCCTTTTCTTTTTCCCAGTACTCCAGAACCGCTAAAAATTCGGCAGCATTCATAATAGTCTGGCGGCCCGTTTCGCCCCGATGCCCGCCCCTTTCGGGGAACAAAAAAGTCGGCAGAAAAATTTCTCCGACTTGGCACAGGCTGGACGAGCCAGCAATTCACTTCTGGGTGGAAACTAGCCACGCAGCGGAAACGGGTCAAGGTGCAATTCCCGGACGGAGGGGTTTCGAGTTGCATGTGAGTGCTGCTCTTGGGCGGAACCAAGGAGCGGCGGCATCATGGTCAGCAGGCCCGCGTGCTCGCAGCCTTTGGTTTCAAGAATCGGACCAGACGAACTCTGCCTTCGGCGAACCAGTCGCCTCTTGTCGTGCGGAAAGCTTTCTGCTCTGGTTGCGACATGAAAAAGTTGCTCCAAAACATTCTCCTCAGCGGCGGCACCGCGCTGATCCTTCTCACCGTCACCGGCTGCGCCACCAGCGTCACCGGACGCAAGCAGTTCATCATGACCTCCGCCAGCGAGGAAACGCAGATGGGGCTTCAGGCCTTTGACCAGATGAAGAAGGAGGTGCCCATCAGCACCAACCCGCAATACAAGTCGCTCGTCGAGCGCGTGGGCGCGCGCATCGCCGAACAGGCCAAGGACCGGATGCCGGATGCGAAATGGGAGTTCGTGGTCTTCGAGAGCAAGGAGGCGAATGCCTTCTGCCTGCCCGGCGGCAAGATTGGGATTTACACCGGCATCCTGCCCATCACGAAGAACGAGGCCGGGCTGGCGGCGGTCATCGGGCACGAAGTCGCGCACGCTTCCAACCGCCACGGCGGCGAGCGCGTGAGCCAGGCGCAAGCGTTGCAGACGGCCACGGCTGTCGGCGGCCAGGTTGCCGGAGAATACTCGGCCATCACGATGGTCGCGCTCGGCGGTCTCGGCAAAGTGGGCATCGAACTCCCCTTCAGCCGCGCGCACGAGTCCGAGGCCGACCATGTGGGGCTGCTCTACATGGCGAAGGCCGGTTACGATCCCGAGGAAGCCGTGCGCTTCTGGGAACGCTTCTCGAAGGCGAACGAAGGCGCTCCGCAACAAATGGAACTGCTCCGCACGCACCCGGTGAACGCCAAGCGCATCGCGGATTTGAAAGGCTGGATGCCGGAAGCGAAGGCGCTGATGCCGAAGGGGAAGTGAGCGCGTCATGCCAAAAATACCGCGCATCGGAGACATCATCGAAATACCGACCAAGCGCGGCTTGGCCTACGCTCATTACAAAATTCAAAACAAAGAGTTTGGTGCTTTGATTCATGTGCTGCCGAGGCTCTTCACCGAACGCCCGGCAGATTTCGCAACGCTCACGGTAGAGAAATCCCAGTTCATCGCTTTCTTTCCTCTCCGAGCAGCGGTCAATCGCGGCATTTTTAAGATTGTTGGCAACGTGCCGGTTTCCGAAACGGATCAAAAACTTCCGTTGTTCAAAGCCCGTGGACACATTGACCGCCGAGGCCGCGTTCACGACTGGTGGCTTTGGGATGGAGAACGAACTTGGCGTGCCGGAAGACAACTGCGTCCAAAACATCGAGCACTGCCTGAGCGCACAATCATCAACGACACTCTCCTCATTGAGAGAATTGAGGAAGGCTGGACTGAAGAAGCCGAGATCGAAAAAATTGAAGCACGCGGACGAGGTGATACCCCGCCGTGGGGCGGGCTGGTTGGTTGGTTGCGCCGCCTGTTTTGATCGCTCGTAACCCTGTGAGAGCTTCGCCCGGAATGGGTGGAACGGGCTACCAGCCCGTTCGGCGCGGCAACCTGCCGCGCCGCATGGAGAGGCGGCTGGAATTTTCGAGACGTTTCGATTGCCAAATGCCTCACTCATTTCTCCCGGCTGGTAGCCGGGCGAGACGGGCTGGTAGCCCGTGCCACCCGAATCATTTTTCCACAGTTGCAACGCTCGCAACCTTCGCCTTGAATTCGCGCCTCAAAATGAATGTTCCGTTTCTCAATCTTCAGGCGCAGTACGAGTCGCTCAAAACCGAGCTGCTGCCCGTCGTGGAAAAGACCCTCGCCAACGGGCATTACGTGCTCGGGCCGAACGTCACCGCGCTCGAACAGGAAGTCGCCGCCTACACCGGCGCGAAGTTCGGCGTGGGCGTGAACTCC
>JANOAY010000322.1:0-2819 GCA_031411375.1 Pedosphaera sp.
CGCCGGTGAAATCAAGCGACGGCGGGCTGCCCGGTGTGGAAGGGGGCAGCAACGGCTCAGCGACGCGGATGATGCGAACTTCGTTGCGCACCCCGGTGTCTCCACCAATGTCGCCCACGTAAAGATATTGAACTCCTGCGGCTGGCCCCGGCCCGATGGCCATGTCTTCAATGTCGATCAAGTTTGTCACGTTGATCGTGTAGCGAGCGACACCCGTACCGTTCGTGCGAAAAGCAAACAGACGGATTTCCTTGTTGGGGTCGCTGACATTCCCGTCGTCGTTGTGCGACCAAATCACGCCTGGATTGCGAGTGCTGGCCGCCAAGCCGGAGGCTTCATCAAGTTTGTCAAAACTCACTTCGCCCCACTCGACGCCGGGATTGAAGTTCGTGCAGCCGGGGCATTGCGCGCGCAGGCTCGCGGGCGCGAGCAAAGCCAACATCAGGCCGGTCGCGACCAACCACGGACGCCGCGCGACCAAGGACAAAGTTTTAGAAAACCATTTCATGCAATGGTGCGGACGGTAACACCGCGATTCGTGAGGGCAAAATTTTCCTCGGGTGATGGAGAGTTTTTAATCCGTTGAGAACTGTAGGCAGAACTTGGACGCGCGCCTTTATGGACTGCGGTGTCGCCGCTCCGCTCCACCACCGCAGTCCAAAGGGCGCTCGGGCGGTTTTCGAGTTGCCTTCCGCGCCCCGCCCGCCAACGTCACGGGCATGAATTGTCTGCCGCTCATCGAGGCCAAGCGCGAAGGACGCAAACTTTCTCCCGAACAAATCCACGCCGTCGTCGCGGGCGTGGTCGCGGAGACGATTCCCGACTACCAGCTCTCGGCGCTGCTCATGGCGATCTTCTTTCGCGGACTCGATCCCGCCGAGACGCGCGCGCTCACGCTCGCCATGCGCGACAGCGGGGACAAGCTGGCCTTCCCGACCGACCCCGCGCGGCCCGTGGTGGACAAGCATTCCACCGGCGGCATCGGCGACAAGGTTTCGCTGCCGCTCGCGCCGTTGCTCGCGTGCCTCGGCTTTCGTGTGCCGATGATTTCCGGACGCGGCCTCGGCATCACCGGCGGCACGCTGGACAAACTCGATTCCATTCCCGGCTATCGCTCGCGGCTCACGCGCGAAGAAATCATCCGGCAAGTGCAGGAACTCGGCTGCGTCATCTGCGGCCAGACGGTGACGATGGTTCCCGCCGACCAGCGGCTTTACGCACTGCGCGACGCGAGCGGCACGGTGCCTTCCATCTTTTTGATCACCGCCTCCATTCTCTCCAAGAAACTTGCGGAAGGACTCGAGGCGCTGGTGCTTGATGTGAAGTTCGGCACCGCCGCCTTCATGCCAACGCGCGACGATGCGCGCGCGCTCGCGAAATCCATGACCGTGATCGCCAACGAGGCCGGCGTGAAAACGCGCTCGCTGCTCACGGACATGAACCGTCCGCTCGGCCGCACCGCCGGCAACTGGCTCGAAGTGAAGGAGTCGGTGGAATGTCTCAAAGGGCGCGGCCCCGCCGACTTGCGCGAGCTGGTCATTGATTGCGCCGCGCATCTGCTCGTGGTGACGGGCAAGGAGAGCGAGTTGGCCGTCGCGCGCGGGAAAGCCGTGGCGCAACTCGACTCCGGCGCGGCCTTGCAGAAGTGGAACGAGATGCTGCGCGCGCAAGGCACGGATGTGGCCGCGTTCACGGAGAAATTATCGCGCGACCACACCGCGCCGGTGGTGCTGGAAGTGAAAGCGCCGCGCGGCGGATTCATCGCGAAAGCGGACGCGCGCATCCTCGGCGAAGTCGTGCGCGATCTCGGCGGCGGGCGCATGACCAAGGAGGCGGCGGTGGATTTTGACGTGGGCTTGGATCACTTGATCGCCGTGAGCGAAGCGGTGCAACGGAACGCGCCGCTCTGCCGCATCCATGCGCGGACGCCGGCGCCGGCGGAAGAAGCCGCGGCGCGAGTCGTGTCGGCGTTTGAAATTTCGGACGCGCCGGTCAGTGCGCCGCCGCTGGTGGTGGAGATTTTGTGAAGCGGGCTTGTAGTGGAGCGCGCCTGGGCTGCGCCAAATGTGACCTTTATTCCTACTGCGCCCGCCCGAATTTTTTTTCCAGTTCGCGGAAATTCATCTCGATGAGCGTGGGCCGTCCGTGCGGACAAGTGTAAGGCATCGCGCAGTGGCGCAGGTCGTTCACCAGATTTTCCAGCTCGGGACCGGTGAGCGGATCATTCGCCTTTACGGCGTGGCGGCAGACGGTTTTGGCAATGACATGTTCGCCAAGGCGCAATGGATTCACACCTTCGCCCGCAGCTTTCAACTCATCCACCAGCGTGATGACGAAGCCGCGCGCGTCCGGCGCTTTGACCATCGGCGGCAGCGCGTCGAGCAGGAAGGTGCGCTCGCCAAACTCGCTCAGGCCCACGCCGAGACGCGTCAGCACCGGCAGCACGCCGCGCACGAAGGCGGCGTCGCGCGGGGCGAGTTCGATGGTCTCCGGGAGCAGGAGCCGTTGCGCGGTGATCTCGTTGCGCTCCAGGCGCGTGAGCATTTGCTCGAACAAAATCCGTTCGTGCGCCGCGTGCTGGTCGAGCAGCACGAGGCCGCGATCCGATTCCAGCACGACGTAGAGGCGGCCAATGACGCCGACGAGGCGGAGCGGGACGGAGAGGAGCGGCGTGGGGGAGAATGAGGATTGAGGATTGGGGATTGGGGATTGGGGATTGGACGCGCGGGGCACGGGCGGGGCGCCCGATTAAAAAAACGCGCCGGCCCGAGGTTAGACAAACCCCCGGTATTTAAACAGCGCACCAACGTCATGCGCCG
>JANOAY010000323.1:0-3024 GCA_031411375.1 Pedosphaera sp.
CGCTCAACGGCGGCACGCTCAACATGGGCCGCTGGGGCTTCCGCACCACCGCCGCGAACCAGATCTACCAGATCAACCTCGGCGCGGGCACGCTCGCCGCGTCCGTGAACTGGACCTCCGTGCTCCGCATGGCGCTCACCGCCATCCCCGGCGTGACCATCAACCCCGGCGCGAACACCATCACGCTCGGCGGCCCGCTCTCCGGCGCAGGCGGTTTGCAAAAGGACGGCGCAGGCGGACTCATGCTCAACGGGTTCAGCACCTTCACCTCGGACATCTACGTGAACAACGGCACGCTCGGCGGCACCGGCGCGGTGAGCGCCTACGTGCTGATTGATGCGCCCGCCACCTTCGCCCCCGGCCAGGCCGGTCCCGGCCTCTTCACGATCAGCAACAACAGCTTCGGCCTCGTCGGCACCATGCTCATGGAAGTCAGCCGCAGCGGCGCGGCCCTGACCAACGACCGCCTGCGCGTCTTCACCGGCGACATCGGCCTGAACGGCCCGCTCGTGGTGACGAACATCGGCGCCCCGCTGCTCGGCGGCGAAGTGTTTGACCTGCTTGACTCGGACGTTTCCATCAGCGGCGCCTTCACCACCATGGACCTGCCCGTCCTCGCGCCGAACCTTTCGTGGGACACCACGCAGCTTTACGTGGACGGCACCATCCGCGTGGTCGGCACGCCGTCCATCCTCCTGCCCCCGACGAACATCACCGCCTACGTGGGCGACAACGTGAACTTCCTCGTCAGCGCCGGCAGCCTCTTTCCCGCCACGAACCAGTGGAGCAAGGACGGTGTGGACATCGCGGGCGCAAACTTCACGAACCTCTACCTGACCAACATCACCCTCGCCAGCGCGGGCACCTATACCTTCTGCGCGTCGAACGAGTTCGGCGGCACCTGCGCCAGCGCCACGCTGACCGTGCTGGAAGTCACGAACATCTCCGCCGGCCTGATCGCGTGGTGGAAGCTCGATGAGTTCGACACCGGCAACAACCGCACGCTCGATTCCACCACGAACCTCCAGCATCTCAGCGGCATCGGCATCCAGTCCTCGAACGTCATCACCGGCGTGCGCAGCAACGCCTACAACTTCAACGGCGCGGCCAGCAACTTCGTGGCGCGCATCCACACGGGCGGCGAGGCGCTCCCCGCCTACCAGTATCCCGCCGCCACCGTGGCCATGTGGGTCAAAGGCAGCCACACCGTGCAAGCCGACCGCCGCGTCTTCGTCGAGAGTTCCACGAACAACAACAACCCGCTCTTCGGCATCGGCACGCACCCCACGCAGGGCGGCGGGCCGCAGGTGGACATTTACGTGCGCAACAACGCGAATGCGGTCCAGATCGATCACCAGCGCGGCCGCCTGACCGCCTTCGACGGCAACTGGCATCACATCACCTTCGTGGACAACAACGGCAACATCTCGCTCTACGTGGACGGCCAGTGGGACACGAACATCAATTACGTGCGCGGCTCGCTGACCTTGAACGCCGTCTCGCTCGCCGGCCTGCTGCGCGGCACCTACGGCGTGGGCTTCATCGGCTCGCTGGATGACACCATGGTCTGGCGGCGCGCGCTCAGCTCAAACGAGGCCGCGCAAGTCTTCACCAACGCCCTCCAAGGCCCGCCCGTCATCACCGTGCAGCCCGTCGCGCAGACGGCGCAGTGCTCGGCCAACGCCACCTTCACCGTGGCCGCGACCAGCCTCGACAGCATCCGCTACCAGTGGTACTTCGGCGCGACGCCCATCGCGAACGCCACGAACAGCACGCTTCTCCAGGCCGCCAGCCTCGCCACTGCGGGCAATTACTCCGTGGTGCTCACGAACGTCGCGGGCGCGGTCACCAGTTCCATCGTGACCCTCAGCGTCACGAACACGCCCGCGCTCATCTCGCCCGCCGGCCCGCTCGCCGTCGGCACGGAGAACAACGGCTGCGGCTCGATGGTGCTCGCGGGCGGCTCGGCCTACCGCTGGGAATTGAATGACGCCACCGGCGGCGCCGGCACTGGCTGGGATTTGCTGAACGTGACCGGCGACCTCGACATCGAGGCCACGAGCGGCAATCCGTTCCTGGTGAATCTCTGGTCGCTCAACGGCGCGACGCCCGGCGTGGCCGCGAACTGGAACAACGACACGACCAACGTCTTCGCGCTGGCCAGCGCCTCCGGCGCGATCAACGCCTTTGCCGCCAACAAGTTCACGTTCAATGACGCGAACTTCTCGAACGACCTCGCGGGCGGCGTCTTCTCCATTGAACAGCCCGGCTCGCTCCAGTTGGTTTTCACCCCGAACCACGGGCCCGTCGCCACCTCGCTCACGAACAACCGCGCGCCCAACCTGACGTGGAAAATTAAAATCGCCGACGTGCTCGCCGCCGCGACCACCGACGTGGATGGCGACGCCCGCGCCCTCTTCTCCGTCGGCACCAGCACGAACGGCGTGACCGTCACGACCAACGCCACGCACATCCTCTACTCGAACCCGAACAACGTGGACGACGAGTTCACCTACACTGTGCGCGACCTCCGCGCGGCCTACCGCGCGGGCGACACCGTCCGCACCGGCACGAGCACGCTGCGCCTCACGGTCAGCGCGCCGGAAGGCACGAACGGCAACGCCGTGGCCATCTCCTTCACGAACGGCGTGGTCGGGATGCGCTTCGCCGGCATCCCCGGCTACAACTACGACGTGCAGCGCGCGACCAACCTCACGCCGCCCGTCGCCTGGAGCACGTTACACAACACGAACTGCCCGCCCCTGGGGCTGTTCGATTACATTGACCTGACCCCGCCGGTTGGACAGGCTTACTATCGTACCGCGCAGCCGTAAAAAAATTTAGCAAACAACTGTCTATGAAACTCAAAGCCACCTTCTTCGCCCTCGCGCTGCTGATGAGCGTGTCGGCCCACGCGGCGCTCTTCACCCTGACGAGCGGCACGCTGAACACCGCCGTGCCGGACGGCAACGTCAACGGCCTGCAAAGCACGCTGACCTTCAACGACGCCTACTTCGACAACGT
>JANOAY010000324.1:0-1610 GCA_031411375.1 Pedosphaera sp.
CGTCCCGACGGGCACCGTCGGCGGTTACACCACGATCTACCTGCGCAAGACGTTTACTGTGCCCGCCGGCCAGTTGCCCACCCACCTCCAGGTGCGCGTGCGCGTGGACGACGGCGCCATCGTCTGGATCAACGGTGTCTATGTCGGCGCCATCCGGCCCAATGCCGCGATCGGCACCGGCCACCACTTTTATAATACGCTCGGCGTGAATGCGCCGGAGCCGCCGCCGCTGGAGTTGCTGCCGGTGATCTCCGCCGCCGCCGTCAATCTCGTGGAAGGCGACAACATCATCGCCATCCACGCGCTCAACACCACGGCCAACAGCAGCGACTTCTTCATTGATGCCGATGTCCGCCAGTCCTTCGGCAGCAGTGTGGGCGTCACGCCCGGCCTGCCCAATGCCGGACTGACACCGACGCTTTCCGCCGCCCCGCCCGCCATCCGCGGGGTGGACCACACGCCCAACATGCCCACCTCCGGCCAGGACGTGATCGTTTCCGCACTCATCACGGACCCCGACAACGTCGGCACCGTCTCCCTCGCCTACCAGGTCGTCAGTCCCGGCGGCTACATCCGACTCCAGGACGCGGCTTATAATTTACCCGCCAACTGGACGACCATCCCCATGAACGACGCCGGCACCGGCGGCGATGCCGTGGCCGGAGACGCCGTTTTCAGCGCCACCGTGCCCGGCTCCGTGCAGACGCACCGCCGGCTCGTGCGCTACCGCATCACTGCGGCGGATGCCCTGAGCAATGCCATCACCGTCCCCTACGCCGACGACGAGCAGCCGAACTTCGCTTACTTCTGCTACAACGGCGTGCCTGCGTGGACCGGCTCCTTCCGGCCCACGGCTTTCCCCGCCGGCTTTCCCACCACCACTCCCGTCACCTACCCTGCGTCTCTGCTGGGCGGCATCCAGCCGTATCATCTCATCGCGCTCGATACTGATGTGAACCTCTGCCTCTACACCGGCCCCGCCGACAGCACGCCCTACCGCGGCACCTTCATCTATGAGGGCAAGGTCTATGATCACATCACTTTCAACGTCCGCGGCATCGGCTCCACGCGCGTGAGCGGAAAGAACAAACTCGCCTTCAAATTCCTCCGCGCCCGCGACTTCCAGGCCCGCGACAACTGGGGCCGGCAGTACAGCGAGGACTGGAACTCCTTCGGCCTCGACGCCAACGCCAGCCCGTGGGCGGCGGTGCATCGCGGGTCCGCCGGTGTGGAGGATGCGCTCAGTTACCGCATCTTCGAACTCGGCGGCATGGTCTCGCTGCGCACGCACTATGTCCACTTCCGCATCATTCGTAAAGCTCAGGAATCCGCCCCCGCCGGCACTCTGGTCACCGACACCACCGCCGGCGGCAGCGTGGACGGTCAGTACACCTCCGACCTCATGGGCCTCTACCTCGCGCTCGAACCCACCGAGGCCAATCTGCTCGACGAACGCAACCTGCCCGACGGCAACATCTACGCCATCGAAGGCAACGGCGGCGACAAGAAGCACCAGAGCACCGGCCAGGTCAGCAACGGCTCCGACTGGACCACCTACTCGGCGCAGCGCACCCAGGCCGGCCAGACCGAGGCCTGGTATCGCGGCAACA
>JANOAY010000325.1:0-2769 GCA_031411375.1 Pedosphaera sp.
GTTGGTCGCGCGCGGTTCCAACGCGACCTTGACGGCGGCGGCGAGCGGCTTGGCTCCGTTGGGCTATCAATGGTATTTCCGCAACCAGCCCGTGCCCCAGGCCACGAACACCAGCCTCGTGCTGACCAATCTCCCGCTCGCGCAACAAGGCGACTACCGCGTAGCCGTGACCAACGCCACCGGCGGAACCACCAGCGGTCCCGCGCTGCTCGACATCAGCATGACGCTCACCGACACGATGAGCGCCGCGCTCACGCTGCTCAGTTACAACTGCCACGGCGCGGCCATCACCGACTGGAGCACGAACTCGGCGCAGGTGCAGGCCATCGGGCGACAGGTGCAGTTCCTGAACCCCGACGTGATCACCTTTCAGGAAATTCCGAACACCAACAACGGCATGTCGCAGATGACGAACTTCATCGCGATGTTCCGTCCCGGCTATTTCCTCGTGACCAATTCCGGCTCGGACAGTTTCACCCGCACGGTGATTCTCAGCCGTCATCCCATCACCCGCTCGGCCAAGTGGCTGGATGGCGTGTCGCTCGGCAGCTTCGGCTACAGCGGGTTTTACACGCGCGATTTGTTCGAGGCGGAGATCGCCGTGCCCGGCTGGCCGCAACCATTGCATGTCTTCACCACGCATTTGAAATCCGGCCAGGGCGATGACGAGACGCTGAAGCGCGGCGCGGAAACGCGGGCCATCTCCAATTTTCTGGCCAATACTTTTCGCCCGGCCAATCCGCTGCGCCCCTACCTGCTCACCGGCGATTTCAACGAAGACGTGAACAACCCGCCCGAAGGCGGGACCGTGATGCGCAACCTGACCAGCGTGCCGGCGGGCCTGCGCCTGGCCACGCCGCTCAATCCGTTCACCGGCAGCGCGCGCACCTTCAGCATCCGGTCGCTGCCGCTCAACAGCCGTTACGATTATGTGCTGCCATCCAGCTTGCTGCTGTCCAACTTGATTGATGGACAAGTCTTCCGCACCGACCTCGCCACGAATCTCTCCCCCGCCCTGCCCGGCGACGCCACCAATGCGTCAGACCATTTGCCGGTCTTCGTGCGCTTCGCGAATCCATTTGCGGCACCGCCGATCATCACGAGTTTCAACGTATCGAACAGCGTGGCCAAACTGAACTGGTCGGCGGTGGCGGGAGGGCGCTACCGCGTGGAGGCGAGCACGAATCTTCCCGTGTGGACGCCGCTTGCGACAAATCTGCTGGCGACGAACGGAGTGGTTTCGTTCAGCACGAACGCGACGGGCGCGCAGCGTTTCCTGCGCGTGCGAACGGAGCCGTGAACACCAACACGAGACTTTCGAGCCTCCCGTTCCAATCCCACGCGTCCTCCCCGTTCAACTCGAAGCAACGGTCCGCGCTCCGCTCAGAAATCCGTCTTCGCTTCCTGCAAATCAATCTCCTGAATCCACGCGTTGCGGTAGCGGATGTCGTGGCCCTCGGCCTGAAGTTTCAAACCCTGCGCCGTGTCCGTGATGCCGCGCCCGCCGTCCTTGCCGCCGTCCACGCCCGAGTTCGCGCCGCCCCACACCTTGTCGATGGGGAAATTGGTGTGAACTTTCTGCCCGTTGAAATAGATCGTCACCAGCGCCTTCTCCGTCCGTTTGCCATCCGTGAATCGCGCGGCGCGGAAGTTGATGTCGTAGGCGTTCCACTTCCCGATCCCGGCGAAGGCGTGATAAGGCGATTCGCTTTCGTTGATGACCGCGCCCATGCCGTGCTTCGTCTTGTCGCCTTCCTGAATCTGAATCTCGTAGCGGTTCTGCAAATACACGCCGCTGTTCCCGCGCGGAGCCATGACGAGGAACTCAATGTGCAGACGGAAATCGCGATACGGCTTCTGGGTCACGATGTCTGCCGCTCCGTATTTGCCGCCGTCCGCCGCGCGGTCATCCGTCTGGAGCGCGGTGCCGCCGTCCACCGGGTCTTCGACAATCTTCCACTTGATGGGCAGCGATGACGCGAAGCGCGGCCCCTGCCAGTAGGTCCATTTTTCATCCAGTGTCGCGCGCGTGCCGTCAATGATCACGTCCGCGCCGCGCGGAGCCTTCACACCCACGCCCACGCGCGGGCCGGGGGCGACGGTGGTGCAAGCGGTGAGAGAAAACAGCGCGAGGCACGAGGCCGCGAGCGGAAGAAGCCGGGTGAATTTCATGCGCCTGTTGTGCGCCACGAACGCGGCGGCTGGCAAGAGCGGTGTTGGGCAAAACCCTCGGGCGGAGCGCGGCTGTGGCACAGCCCAGCCGCAGCAGCCTCGCCTAAAACCACACGCCCGGTCGTTTCAGCGTGCTGCGGCTTGGGCTGCGCCACAGCCGCGCACCCTCTGCCGGCGCTACGGTCGCGCCGAAATTTCCAGCATCCGCTCAATCGGCAATCGCGCGCGCTGGATGATCTCCGACGACAACTCCACGCGCGGATTCAGATTCGCCATGCAGTCGTGCAGCTTCTCCAGCGTGTTCATCTTCATGAACTTGCACTCGTTGCAGGCGCACCGGTCGCTCGGTGCGGGAATGAAAATCTTGTCCGGGCATTCACGCTCCAGCCGATGCAACATCCCCGCCTCGGTGGCGATGATGATGGCCCGCGACGGGGAACTCTTGCAGTAGCTCACCATCTTCTCCGTCGAGCACACTTCATCCGCCAGCATCCTCACGGCCTTCGTGCATTCGGGATGCGCGACGAGCGGAGCGCCGGGATGCTCGCGCCGGATGCGGGTAATGCTCGCGTGCGTGAACTCGACGTGGACGTAACA
>JANOAY010000326.1:0-3424 GCA_031411375.1 Pedosphaera sp.
CTGGGTCGCGCGCATGATCATGGCGGGCTACGAGTGGATGGGCGAGATGCCGTTCCGCAACGTCTATTTCACCGGCATCATCCGCGACAAGCAGGGCCGCAAGATGTCGAAGTCGCTCGGCAATTCGCCCGACCCGCTCGATCTCATCAACACCTACGGCGCCGACGCCCTCCGCTTCGGCATCATGCGCAGCGCGCCGCAGGGCCAGGATCTGCTCTTCGACGAACAGTCCGTGGAACTGGGCCGCAACTTCTGCAACAAGCTCTGGAACGCCTGCCGCTTCCGGCAGATGCAAAGCGCGCCCGTTGAAAAGACAAATGGTGCCGAGGGCGCGACGACGACGTTCGAGTTCGAGGCCGACATTCAGACCTCGTTGCTCACGAGCGACGACAAGTGGATTCTGCTCAAGCTCAATGCGGCGATTCGCGAAGTGACCGACGCCCTGAACGGCTACAAGTTCAACGAAGCCGCGAACGCGCTCTACCGTTTCTTCTGGAGCGAGTATTGCGACTGGTATGTCGAGGCGACGAAGGCCGTGCTGCAAGCGCCGCTCGATCCGGCCAACCCGCGCATCGCCGCCCGCAAGCAAAACACGCTGGCCGTCATGGACTTCGTGCTGTCGCACACGCTGCGGCTGTTCCATCCGTTCCTGCCGTTCATCACCGAGGAGTTGTGGCAGGGCATGGGTTTCAACGGCGATTTGCCGGAGGGTCAGGGCGGCGACACCATCATGTTCGCGCACTGGCCGAAGCCGTTTGACGGCGAGTTCCGCGACTTCTACGCGCTCGACGACTGCTATCTCGAACGCGTGGACAACAAATACGAACTCGTGCGCCAGGGCCGCAATCTGCGCAGCGAGGGACGCATTGCCCCGAACATCAAACTGCGCTTCGTGCTGAAGCCCGTCAACGATCTGCCGCCGCACGATCTCGCGGTGATCAAAATCCTGCTGAACGCGGAACAGTTCGAGGTGAACGCCGACTTCACGCCGCCGAAGGGCGCATTGCGTGCAGCGACGGCGCTGGGCGAACTGTTCCTCCCGCTCGAAGGCCTGATTGATTTCGCCGCCGAACGCACGCGCCTAGAAAAGGAACTGGCGAAGATCACCGCCGAGATCGAGACGGTGACGCAGAAGCTCGCCAACCCGAGCTTCGCGCAGAAGGTTCCGCCGAAAGTGCTCGCCGATCACCAGCAGCGTCTCGTGGACTGGCAGGCCAAGGCCGCGCAGGTGAAGACGGCGCTGGATGGGCTGGCGGGAGCGTGAGGAGCGGCGGACAGCCTTGTCCGCCGTGCTTTGCAGCGTCTTGAATCCTGAAAGGATTCAGATAAACCAGCCCAGCGTTGCGCCGCCGAGGTGCTACGCTGGGTGGCGTGCATGATGAGTCATCAACCCTGACAGGGTTGAATAATCGGGTGAACAGCGCGTGACCGGCGACATGTGATGCAACCCTTGCAGGGTTGTAGAATCTTTGGAACGGCTCACCCAGGGTAGTCTCGCAGACTCGGCAACCCTAGGCTGGATGATTTCAATCCTTTCAGGATTGAGGACGAGCTGGCCGGAGCGCGCACTCCAACATTTACAACCGCCCCCCGAGCGCGGAGATTTCTGCCATGACGAATGTGACTTCTCTCGAACTCAGCCGCGATTGCGACGCGGTGCAGATTCCCCACGGCTCGCCCATTTCGCTGCCCAAGGGCACGCCCGTGGACATCACGCAGACGCTCGGCGGCACCTTCACCGTCCACGCGCACGGCGGGCTTTACCGCATTGCCGGCAAGGACGCGGACGCGCTCGGCCTGGAAATTCCCGTCGAGGAAAAGAAGGCCGTCATCGCCGCCGACGTGGACGAAAAACAAATCTGGGAAATGCTCCGCTCCTGCTACGACCCGGAAATCCCCGTGAACATCGTGGACCTCGGCCTCGTGTATGATCTCGTGGTGGAGAAGCTTCCTTCCGGCACGAACAAGGTGAGCGTGAAGATGACGCTCACCGCGCCCGGCTGCGGCATGGGCGGCGTCATCGCCGGCGACGCGCAGCAAAAAATCCTCACGCTCGACGGCGTGGAAGAGGCGGACGTGTCCGTGGTCTGGGACCCGCCGTGGCACCAGTCCATGATCTCGGAGCAAGGGCGGAGGATTTTGGGGTTGGAGTAATTATTTTCCGGCAAGCTGGCCCAGAAATGATCTGCATTGGCCGAGGAAAACATCCTCTTCGGCTGCCGTGAGAAAATCCTGGGCCTGGGCGAAGTGATGACGCGCTTGGGCCATGTCGCCTTGGCGCGCGGTGACGAGGCAGAGATAACCGTGAGTGATTGCCATGTTGGCTTTCCGAAAAACCTGATGCTTCAAGGTTTCCCATCGGGCCAAAGCTTTTTCCATGTCGCGGCGCGCAGCCACGATGTCACCTTCCAGAAACGAGAGAACCCCTTGGCACCGAATCAGAAACGGCTCGGCGAAATCCACCAGCGTTGAAGCATCCACCTTGGCCAGCGCCATGCGCGCGGCGCCGGTTTCATTCTTTCGATGCAACAGCCGCCACGCCAAGTCGAGGTAGAGGGTGCTTTGCCCGCTGAGTTCAGCCGCTTGCCGGGCGAGCGACAGCGTTTGATCAATGTCCTTCGCCGTTTCGTAAATGGCGCTGAGATGCGAGAGATAAAGCCAGTCCGGCATCCCGGTCTGATGACGCGCTCCCTCAAAAACTTGCAACGCTTCAGACAGTCTTCTTGAACCAGCCAGAGCCAAGGCGCGGATCCGCAACCGCTCGGTCTTTGGAATTTTGATCAAATGGAGGCGTTGAACCTTTTCCAACCGGTCCAGCAAGTCCAGCACCTCGGGCCAGCGATGCCACTCTCGGGCATCGTTCAGCCTTCGATAAAAAACTCCGGGCCAAGCCAGCCAGAATCGGAAACCCAGCCAGACCAGCGCGCCTCCAAGCATGAGGGTCAGCATTGCCCAATGGCTTCCATGAAGTGCTAACGCGGCAGGCAAGCCGATCAGCAAGTAAAGCGGCAAGTCTTGCCGAAGGCTGTCAGTCAAAACGCGAAGCCAAGTCACTCTCGGTTGGTCGCGAAATTTACGACGGTCCGCGGCTGTGACTGTGATCTTTTCTCCAAATACCGTGGTCTCAGTGAACGTTTCTTGAGAGGCGGAAATGATGGCGTCTTCGATCAGGCGAAGTTCGGTGTGGCCTTCCGACAGCAGAAGGTCGCGTGACTGTTCTGCGGTGTGAGTGGTCAGTTCACGGAGCACAGTGTTGCCGAACTTATCTTTGGCGCTCCAGACGAAGTTCGGCATACAACTTTGTTGGTTAACGTGATTACAACTGCGGCAGCATGATCACTTCCCCGAGCCGCACCCAGCCGATGCGCTGCTCCGCGTCGCGCACCTGAATCCACACGCCTTTCGCGTCGAGCACCTGCGCCTC
>JANOAY010000327.1:0-2272 GCA_031411375.1 Pedosphaera sp.
GATAACGAAGCGTGTCCGAACAAATCAATGCGGTTGAACTTGTCATGTTGCTGCGGGTTGAAAACCCGCGCTCCGAAACCCAGACGAACAACACACTTGGAACAGTCCTCCGCGCGCCGGTATAACCACGCCCATGTTCGCGCCAACGCTCCTTGCCGCCTCGGACCTCGCGTCCTCGGCCCGTTCCGCCCTGCCGAATTTGATCACGCACGGCGGGCTGATGATCTGGGTGCTGCTGGCCGCGAGTTGTGTCGCGATCCTCGTCTTCGTCGAGCGCCTGCTGCACTACCACCGCGCGCAGATCAACTCGATGGAGTTCCTCAGCGGCGTCCGCAACGTGCTCAAGCGCGACAACGTGGTCGAGGCGCTTTCCATTTGCGACGCCACGCCCGGTCCCGTCGCGCGCCTGGTGAAAGTCGCCGTGCTCAGTCGCGAGCGCGGACGCGAAGGCGTGCGCGAGGCGCTCGAAGAAGCCGGCCTGATGGAAGTCCCGCGCCTCGAAGAAAAACTCAACGTGCTCGCCACGCTGGCGCAGATCGCGCCGTTGCTCGGCTTGCTCGGGACGGTGCTGGGCTTCATTAAGATTTTCATGGCGCTGCAACTCGCCGGTTCGCAGGCGCAAATGGAAATGCTTTCCGGCGGCATCTGGCAGGCGCTCATCTCCACCGCCGCCGGACTGGCCGTGGCCATTCCCTGCTACGCCGCCTACAATTACCTCGTTGGCCGCGTGAACTCCATCGTGCTGGACATGGAAAAGGCGGCGTCGGAGATCGTAAACATCGTGACGGAGGCGAAGGCGTGAAGTCCCAATTCCCAATGACGAATGACGAATGGAATTGCGAAGCCGTGCGGGTTTCCAAGCCGTTCGTCATTCGTCATTCGTCATTCGTCATTTCCTAAATGCGTTTCCCCCGCAACAAACAAATCTTCCGCGGCCAGCTCGACGTGGCGGCGTTCGCCGGGATGCTGTTCATCCTGCTCGTGTTCATTTTGTTGCGTTCGCAACTCGTCTTCACGCCGGGCGTGCCGATTCGCCTGCCGGTGGCGGAGGAACTGCCGGGCGTGATCGGTCCCCGCTTGGTGGTGGTTTCGTTGGATGCCACCGGACAGTTCTATTTCGAGAACCAAATTACGCACGACCGGTTGCTGCGGTCACGCCTGTCCAACTTGGTGGCCGAGGCTCCCGAACCGCTCTGGCTGATCGTTCAGGCCGATGAGGCCGTGAGTTACGGCCGCGTGATGGAACTCATCTCATTGGCGCGGCAGGCCGGCGTGAAATTCGGCGCATGCGCCACCCGCCCGCCGCCCGCGCCCGCCGCCCGCGCCCCGGCGCTTTCACCTCCATGAGCACGCCGCACTCCGGTCGCTCGCGCGGGTTCTGGCTCGGCGGCTTTCTGTTCCTCTTCCTCATCCACGCGTTCGCCATCTTCGTTTATGGCGAGCGGGAGAAGGCGCTGCCGCCGCGCAAGCAGATTGAACCATTTCTGCACATCGGAGGCGACGCGGCCACGGATGAGCAACTGGCCAAGTTGACCGGCTGGCGCGACCCGACGCTGTTCGCGCTGCCGCATCCGCAAGGTTTCTCCGGCGGCGCATGGTTGAAGTTCCAACCGGAAACTCCCGCGCGCAGCAACTGGACCGCGCCGCCCGAGTGGCTGCCATTGCCAGTCGCGCAACTGGGCGAGACACTGCACGAATTCGTGACGACCAATCGCCGCCCCGAGGAAACGCTGCTGGCCGCATTGCGCGCGCCGAAGACCTTGGAGGTGCGTCTGCCCGGCGAGGCGCTGACCATGAAAACTTCCGCTCGCATCGAAGGGGCGCTGGTCGCCCGCAAGCTCACCCGCGCGCCGAGTCTTCCCGGCATCGCCTCCGCAGACGTGCTGAAAAACACCGTCGTATCCGTGGCGGTGAACGGCGCGGGCGCGGTGGAAAGTTTGTCCGTGAGCGGCGCGTCCGGCTCCGTCGAGGCGGATGTGCGCGCGCTGGAACTGGCGAAGCGTTTTGAGTTTCAACCACTGGCCCTGCGCGACGCCCGCGCCCGCGAGTCCGCGCCGCCCACGCTCGGGCGCATCATTTTCACATGGCAATTGCTGCCGCCCACCAATGTCATGGCCGCCGCCGCCGCCGCGCCCTGATCCGCCATGCCCATTGAGACGCTCATCTTCGCCTATGTCGTGGTTTTGCTTGCCGCACTTTCGGCCGTGGCAATATATTTTGAGCATCGTCGCCGGCGATTCGAGCCGACACCCAGCGAGGACCACGTTTTCCG
>JANOAY010000328.1:0-2330 GCA_031411375.1 Pedosphaera sp.
GAAGATTTTCCGGCGCGCACCGCGAGCAAGAGCAAGAGCAAGACAAAGAGAAAGATTTCCAAATTGCGCCCGCTCTCGCGACCGGCGCATCGTCTCCGCCCCATGCGCGTCCTGCTCGCCGATGATGATCCGCTGATCCTCGCCGCTCTCCGCCACTTCCTCGTAGCCGCCCTCGTTCAACGTGTGGCGCGCGGTCACGTTCTTCATGAGCTGCAAAATCTCAGGATCGTTTGGACGCACCCGCAGCATGTCGTTATAGACTTTCACCGCCTCCTCGTTCTGGCCGGCGCGCGTAAGCGCCTCACCCAACTCCATGGCGATCTCGCGATCCTTCGGGTTGTTCTTGTAGAGAATTTGCAGCGAGAGAATCGCCGTCTTGAACAGGCCCGCCTCCAGCGCCGCGTCCGCCAGCAGCTTGTGCGCGCCCGTGCTCATCGGGTCGCTGTTCAAGACTTCCTCCGCCGCCTCGATCGCTTCGAGCGGATTCTTCTTCAACATCATCTGCGCCTTGGTCAGTCCGGGCTGCGAGGCCGCGCCGCCGAGCATCTTCTTGAAAAAGCCGGTCTGCGCCGCGCCCGCCTTCTTGACCTGCGCCGCGCGCAAGGCCTGCCGCGCCTCGAAGAAGCCCGGCTCGATTTTCAAAACCCCGCCGAGGATCGTGATGGCGTAATCCAGATTGTTCCGCGTGATCGCGGCCACGCCCTTTTCGTACAGGTCACGTTGCGGACGGGCGATGGTGTTCAAAGACTTTTCAGGCATGGCGCGAAGCTAAAAGGTTGAGTCTGTTAATTCCACACGAATTGCTTTTCGCAGAAGGTGCGCCCTTGTTCGGGGGGCGCAACTTGACACTCGCGCCGCTGTCTTTCGGCGCGGCGCGCGGCTCCAGAGCCGCGCGCCATTCCGGTGCGGGTGCCGCGTGGCACCCGTGTTCGGGCGAAGGCTGAGAAGGGAGTTGGCTTTCGCGCGGCGTTGGTCAAACATCGGCCGCCAAACTCAATGCGCACTCGGCTTCTTCAATTTCGCGGCGGGCTTTTCTTCGCCCTGCTTCTGGCAGGCTCGTGGCTGTTGCGCGCGGCGAACTCCGACACGGGTTATGGCCCATCCATTTCCGCTCCAACTGAACTGCCGAAAGGCCCGCCGCCCGCGCGGCATCCGCTCATCGATCAGACTTGGGAAAGCGCGCGGAAGAAAAGCGCCGGCTGTCTCGAATGTCACAAGGGCATCGACACGCTTTCGATGCACACGTCGCCGAACGTGGTGCTGGGCTGCACGGATTGCCACGGCGGGAACGCCACTCCGGGCCTGATGATGCGGACGGCGCACGTTTCGCCGCGCAATGAACTGTTCTGGAAAAGCTCGGCGAATCCCAGCGACTCGTCGGTGCTGTTGAATCATGAACGGGCGGAGTTTGTGAAATTCGTCAACCCCGGCGATCTGCGAGTGGCGGGAGAAACGTGCGGCTCCTGCCACGGCGACATCACGGCGCGCACCGGCCACAGCATGATGCGTCATGGCGCGATGCTCTGGGGCGCGGCGCTCTACAACAACGGCGCGTTCCCGCTGAAGAATTATCGCTACGGACAGGCCTACGGGCCGAACGGCGAAATGTTGCGCCTGCTGAATCCCTACGTGCCGACGCCGGAGGAGACGCGCACGAATGGGGTGCTGCCGTTCCTCGATCCGTTGCCGCGCTTCGTGCTGGGACAGCCGAGCAATATCCTGCGCATCTTTGAAAAGGGCGGTGAGAAGCAGTTGCAACTCGGCAATCCGTTCCCAGGGGAGCCGCCAGGCAAGCCGCTGCGCCGTCTGAGCGAACGCGGGTTGGGCACGTTGAACCGTATTGATCCCGTGTTCCTGAATTTGCAGAAGACGCGCCTGCACGATCCGTTGCTCGACTTCATGGGGAGCAACAATCATCCGGGCGACTATCGCTCCAGTGGTTGCTCGGCGTGTCATGTGGTGTATGCGAATGATCGTTCGCCGACGCACTCGGCGTATTACGCGAAGTATGGCAATCAGGGGTTGAGCTTTAGCGGCGATCAATCCATCCCCAAGAACGAGAAGGGGCATCCGATCAAGCACCAGTTCTCGCGCTCGATCCCGACGAGCCAGTGCATGAATTGCCACATGCACCAGGGCAATCTCTTCGTGAATCCGTTCCTCGGCTACACTTGGTGGGATCAGGAAAGCGACGGCGAGTTCATGTATCCGAAGAAGCAGTAGAACCCCACGGAGTCGGAGCGGCTGAAGGCGCTACGCGACAACCCGGAGGAAGCCGCGTCGCGCGGGCTGTGGGGCGACAATGATTTTCTGGAAAAGGTTTCGGAACT
>JANOAY010000329.1:0-2594 GCA_031411375.1 Pedosphaera sp.
CGTTACGTAGCGCCGGCTTTCCAGCCGGCAGGTGGAGAGACTTTCCAGTCTCGTTTCAGTGGGGCGTTCAAAATGCACCCAGCCCAATTCCCCTTAAACCTTTCCCCCTCCATCAGCGTCCCGTAAGCGATGAATACCCGGCGACGCATCGCTTCCGACTGGCCAGCCATGAAGTTTTTCGCCGCCGTCGCCTTGATCTTTGCTCTGACCGCACTTCTCCCCGCCCAGACGCGAAGCCAGATGGACACCAACGACGTTCACGTCTGGCTCACCAACAAATTCCGTCCGTGGCTCACGCGCTCCTATCCTGAAGTCAACTCGCGCTACTATCCCGACTGGTTTCAAAATCATCCCGCCGGACTGCGCGCCGCGCCGTTCACGAACTGGCTCAGCGAAGTCTTCCCCGATCTCGACACGGAAATGTATCCGACGTGGATGGAGAACGTCTCCGCCGAGGCGCTCGGCACGAACATCCCGCCGTGGTGGGACGGCGTGGTGGCGGGAAAATACTCCGTCGCGCCTGTCGCGCAGCCGGTGCCGAGCATCGTGCGCGGGCCGTATCTGCAACTCGCCACCACGAACAGCATGGTGCTGCGCTGGCGCACCGATTTGCCCACGAGCAACACCGTCTTCTACGGCTCCTCGCCCCGGCGACTGAGCCACGCCGCGCGCGCCAGCGGCACCTTCACCGAGCACGCGGTGCAGTTCACCAACCTCCAGCCGAACACCAAATACTTCTACTCCGTCGGCCCGCACGACACGCCGCTTCTGGTCCACGCCACGAACGGCACCGCTTTCCTCACCAGCACGAACAGCAAAATTTACGTCAGCAAACCCGAGACGCGCGAGCAGATCGCCCAGGCCACGCGCGACACCTTTGTCTTCCTCATCCGCAGCAACTGCTTCACCGTCACCGACCTCGAACAAAGTTTCACCGACCACACCACGAACGACGTGCTCGTCGTCAACACGCCCAACGCCGCCGTGCTCCTCACCATCAGCAACCGCAACATCCACGTCACCACTTCCAATCAAGTCGTGTGGCTCACCGACCCGAAGAAATCCGCCGCGCGCAATTTCGTCGCCGGCACCACGAACTACATTCGCACCGGCGGCGACTCGAACACCTTCTTCATCACGAACCCGCTCATCGGAAAAGAGCAACCCGTGCGCATCTGGGTGCTCGGCGATCCCGGCACGCGCAAGAAAGCCCAGCGCGACGTGCGCGACGCGTATTACAAATACACCGGCGACACCCACACCGACTTCGGTCTCATCCTCGGCGACATCGCCTACACCGCCGGCAAGGACACCGAGTATCAAGGGGCCATCTTCCAAGTGTATGACAAGATGCTGCGCAAGACCGTGCTCTGGCCCGCCATTGGCAATCACGACGCGGGCAGCGCCCATTCCTCCATCGCGTTCGGCGTCTATTACGACATCTACAATCTCCCCGCGCAGGCCCAGTCCGGCGGCGTCATGTCCGGCACCGAGGCCTATTACTCTTTTGATTACGCGAACATCCACGTCGTGTGCATTGACTCCAGCGACAATGCCTGGAGCACCAACGGCCTCATGCTCAAGTGGCTCCAGGCCGACCTCGAAAAGAACAAACAGGAATGGCTCTTCGCCTTCTGCCACCACCCGCCTTACACCAAGGGCAGCCACAATTCCGACGACGACCGCGACAGCGAAGCCCGCATGAGAATGATGCGCGAGCGCGTCCTGCCCCTGCTGGAAAACTACGGACTCGACCTCATGCTCACCGGCCACAGCCACGCCTACGAACGCTCCTTCCTCGTGGACGGCCACTACGGCGCCTCCCGCACGCTCAACGAGACCAACCACTTCAAGAGCATCAAAGACGGACGCGCCGACGGCACCGGCATCTACACCAAGCCCACCCGCGGCCCCGCGCCGCACGAAGGCGCCGTCTATGTCGTGGCCGGCTCCTCCGGGCAGATCAGCGGCGGCAGTCTGCAACACCCCGTCAACTGCCTCTCCCTCAACGTCCTCGGCTCCCTCGTCCTCGACATCAACGGCCCGCGCCTCGACGCCACGTTCATTGATGAGAAGGCGGTGGTGCGGGATTATTTCAGCATTCAGAAAGGCGAGTAGTTCGGTACGATGCGCTCCGGCGCGAAATGCCGCCCTCCCCATCGCGGAGCGATGATGGAATGTAGTCGGGGATGACATCCCCGGAACCGGAATGCGAAAAGGGAGTGCGCCCCGAATGGGGCGCGGGAAGCGTGCGATGGATGGGACGTGCGGATAAGGCGAGGTGTTCCGCCGCCCCTCCGGGGCGGAATCATATTTAGGTGGGACGTGTTCCGGGGGCGTTGCCCCCGGCTACATTCCGGCCAGCCTCCGGCTTGGGAACCCATCGCGGGCCGCTTCATTCCGGCGCACGGGCACTCCCGCGCTGAGGAGGCGGGCTATTTCCCTTCCTTTCTAGCCTTGCTGCCCAAGGTGGCGCGTGCCACGGTTCAGGCGTTCCGAAATCCTTTCCGCACCTTATGAATGTGTCCCTGCTCATGCGGCGGTTTTGGCTTCAGTGCTGTGCGCTGGTCGCGCTGCTGATCCTTCCAGCGGGC
>JANOAY010000330.1:0-2766 GCA_031411375.1 Pedosphaera sp.
GATCTGGTCGAAGGGTTTGACTTTCGCGTCGCTGAAGACGCGCTCGAGTTTCAGACCTTTCTTGGCGGCACCAGGCTTGGTGGCGCGAGCGTTGGCAGGGGCGGTCGCGGCGGTGCGGCGCGGCGACTTAACGGCGGCGGACGAGACGACTTCTTCACGGGCGTCGATCATGGTTCTATCCTTTTTCTTAGAGTTGGTTGCGTCCGCAGCCATAGGCACAAGTTAGCATGTTGAAAACTCGGGTCGTTTGGGCAAAACGGACACAAACTCCCCCTGAAATGGTGGCTTTCCCCTCGGTTCCTCATCCGGGAGACCCACCATTACGTGGGGAGCGTCGGCGAGACTAGCCCCATATCTTGTGGCGGCAAGAATATTTTGAGGGAAAGTTGCTGAAACCTTTTCAGCCTCTTTTTCACATTCTTGAATGGTGAAAAACGTGAGGAAAAGTGCCGGTACGGACGAGTTGTTCGCAGGGTGTGGATAACGACGGCGGGTAAAGTAATCAGTGAGCCAGTCATCAGTGAGGCACGCAGGCTCGGGGCGTTGAGCCACAGGTCGTCCGCGTTCGGTTGGTCGGGCTTCCCGCTGACCAGCCTGTGCAAAGAAAACGCCGGCCTGTGGCCAGGCCGGCGTGGGAATCTCTCCGTCGTCCGCTAGGGCACGAGCGGGGTGACGACGCGGAAGTAGCGTTCGCCGCCCGGCGGGGCGGTGGCGCTGTCCACGGTCACGGTGCGCACGAGCGGACTGAGGTTGATGCTGGTCAGGTTCGTCCACGTCGGGGCGAGCAGGTTGGTGCGCCATTGCACGGAGTAGGTCAGGCCGGTCTGGGCCACGAAGCTCAACACGCCCGCGTTCGTCTCGGTGAAGATCACTTTGAGCAGGCTCAGGGCGTTGGTCGGGTTGGTGCCGGCGCGGTATTCGTCGAGGTTGGTCATGCCGTCGCCATCGGTGTCGAGCGCGGCGTTGGCGGCGGAGTTGGTGGAACTGCTGCCGAAGAAGGCGGCTTCCCAGGCGTCGGCGAGGCCATCGCCATCGAAGTCGTTGATCATGGTGATGATGATGTTGCCGGCGATGGGGCTGAAGACGCCGCCGGGCGCGGCGGCATTGGTCGCGCCGACGCGGAACTGCGAGGTCGGAAGAGTTGTGACCTGGTAATTAGTGATGGTGATGAAGGGCACCGAGGTGGTGGCGAAGGGCGCGCTGGCGCGAATCCAGCGGTACCAGATGGGCGGCGCTCCGGTGGCGAGCACGTTGAGGGTGAAGGTGCTGCCCTGGAGCACGCTGCGCGCGGCGAGCGGCACCACGTAGCCGGGCCGCACCAGCACGTAGATGAAGGCGTCCGCGCTGGTCGCGGTGCTGATGTCGTCCTCGACCACGACGGAGAAGTTGCCGTGATGATTCGTGAGGTTCGCGCCGGTGAAGCTGTAGCTGGCGTTGGTCGCGTTGAGAATATTCGTGCCGTTGAAGCGCCACTGGTAGCGGATCGCGCCGTTGCCCACGGCCACGGCCGAGAGGGTGACGTTGGTGCCGGGGATCACGTTCTGGTTCGTGGGCTGCACGGAGAAGAACACGGGCGTGACGACGGCGAGCGCGGCGTTCGAGCTGGTCACGTACCCGGAGCCGTTGAAGGCGAGGTAGCTGTACTGCCCGGCCTGGCTGTACTGGATATTGGTGAGCGTGAGCGTGGCGGCGGTCGCGCCGTAGATCAGATTGCCGTTGAAGCGCCATTGATAGACGAGGCCGGCGCCGCTGACGTTCGCGGTGAAGCTGGCGGTGCCGTTGATGAACACGGAGGCGTTCGCGGGCTGCTGCACGATCTCCGGCGGCGTGCCGCCGACGGGCGCGCCACCGGGCGAGACGCCGGCTCCGAGCCAGTTCGTGGCGTCGTTGCCGTAGTCCGTGTTGACGACGCGGTTGAGCGACGCGCCGAAGCCGTCGGCAATTTCTCCCCACGGCGCAACGTCCGCATAGTCCACGCGCTCGACGAGGATGCGGGCGGTGCCGTTGAGGTCCGGCGCATCGGGGCGGAAGAGCGAGATGCGGTCGCCGGAGTTGTCGAGCTTGCCGGACCACGGGCCGGTGATTGGGACGTTGGTCGTCAGGCTGTAACGGGCGCGGAAGGCGCTGAGCAGCGCGGTGTTCGTGGGGTGGAAACTCACGACCAGGAGGTAGCCTTCGGGCGCGAGCACGGCGTTGGTCGGGAAGCTGAAATCCACGCCGCCCGCGAGCTGCCAGCGGTTCGTGAGGAAGGCCGGATCGTAGAGCGGCACGGCGTTGGTCGTGAGGTTGTGGAGTTCCACGTATTCGTCACCGTCCACATCGAAGACGTTCGTGCCGACGACGAGGTCGGGCGGGTGATACATGATCTCGCTGATGGTCACGGGGCCGACGAGCGGCAGACCGTTCTGCGCGCCGGGCGAGTTGGTAGCCTGCGCGACGAAGTGAACCGCGCCCTGGCTGTTGGTGTGGCGTCCGAAGGCGACTCCGTTCTGCGCGCCGTTAAAACCGTAGCCATGATAGTAACCGCTCGGATGTCCGGCGGCGTCGCCGGAGAAGACATACGCTTCGTCGCCGTGCGAACTGAACGAGAAGGGCGCGGGTCCCGCGTTGAAGTCCGCCTCGGTGAAGACGAGGTAGCCGCCCGCCGGAATGATGGTCGGGTTCGGGATGCGGAATTTCTCGGGCGTGAAGAAGTCATCGCTGATGCGCCAGTCGCCGACGTTCACCGCGTTGGTCGTAGGGTTGTAGAGTTCGATGTAGTCCACG
>JANOAY010000331.1:0-3291 GCA_031411375.1 Pedosphaera sp.
AGTTTTTTCAGTATTTGAAAGGTCATGTGGTTTAGGGTTGCGGCTCGCCGCCTTCGATGGGCTGCCCGGTCAACCGCTCCATTTCGACAAGGAACTGGTGATAGGCAGTCGCCGCCTGAATGTATTCTTGTTTGACATCGAATATGGTGCGTTGCGCGTCGAGCACTTCGAGATAGGAGAATCTTCCCTGCGCGAAGCCGTCTCTGGAAATTGCCAGCGCGTCCTCGGCCTTGGGCAAAATCTCCTTCTGCAATCCCTCCATGACGTGGGCGTCATGCGCCATTTCCTCGTAGAGACCCAGTAGGACCATGCCGAGACGAACCTCCGCCGCCTTCTGTTCCGCTTCCGTCCGGCCCAACAACGCCCGCGCTTCCGCCACGCCGCCCTGATTGCGGTCGAAGAATTGCAGCGGAATTGAGAAGCCCAATACGAATGCCTGCTCGCCCGGCCCTTCCAGACGGCGAAGGCCGCCGCTCGCAGTCACGTTCGGAACGCGCCGCGCGTCGGCCAGTTTGATTTCCGCCTCGCGCATTTTTTTCTCCGAAACCCAGCGGGCGATTTCCGGGCTTTTGGAAATGCGCCCCGCGAACTCCGCGAAAGAAGCAACGGGCTTGCGGACGAACAAATCCGCCTCCGCCTTTTCAAACACCGGCCGGCTGCTCCGCCAGCTCGCCGCGAGTTTCTTCCGGGCCGCACCCAATTCATGTCTTGCGCCCTCGACGAGCAGTTCGCCGCGCGCCAGGGCGACCTGGGCTTTCTTCTCCTCGAGGGCCGAACCTTTCCCCGCCGTGACCCGCTCCTGCACCCTGCGCAGCGCATCCTCCGCCAACTGCCGGTTGGTCAGCGCCAGATCCAAAGCGTGCTGGTTCGCCACGACTTGAATGAACCGTTGTGTGACATCGCCCAGCACCTCCACTCGCTTCAATTCATACTCCGATTGCGTGATGCCGCGCGCCTGCGAGGCGACCTCCGCGCGGGCCGCCCGTTTGCCGCCGAGTTCAATCACCTGACTGAGTTGCAGCGTGGTCTGCGCTTCCCGAACACCTTGGAAGTCGCCCGTGCCCAGAACGTCTTCCACCTGCAAACCCAATTCAGGATTCAGCCGCCGTCCCGTTTGCAGCACGCGCGCCTCATTGGCCCGCGCCTGCCACGCGAACGGCGCGAGTTCCGGGTTTTCCGTCAACGCCAGCGCCAGCGCCTCGCGCAGCGTGAGCACGCCCGTCGGCTCTCTCAATGGTGCGGCAGGCTCCGGTGGTTTCGGAGTTTCAGCAGCCGGTTTGGACGCGGTGCTTCGGACCTGCTGACTTTCAGCCGGCGGTTTCGTGACGCACCCGGCCAAGCCGAAAATCAAACCGGCCACAGACAGGTTTCTGACGGACAAAATTCGCTTCATAAAACGGACATTCAACGGACACAAAGGATCAGGGAGACGGTGTCACGACGTGAGGACACGCCATGCAAACGGGAGATGAATCCTCAGAAAGGGATTCAGTTAGGAAGCAAACGAAGGAGCGCGGACGGGAAGCGCCGCGCGGGAAGAAAACTGCCAGCCATGAGAAAGTTGGGGCGGCGCAGTGCCGGGCGGAGCCAGGCCAGACGGCTGCTGCCCGGCGTGGAGTTCAGAAGCCCAAGGCAGACCGGGCGCGAAAAACATCGGCATCGGCATGCTGTCCGGCAGGGGAACGCTGACGTGAGAGGACGACAACAGGCACACCCCGTCGGCCGCCTCGTGGTTGTCCGCGTCGTGCTCGTGCGAATCCTCCGACTCCGCGTCGTGGTCCGCGTGAACCTGATGAATCACCTCGAAGTGCTCCAACCACGCGTGTGAGGACACCGGCAGCCAGAGGGCCACCAGCAGCAACGACATAATTGCACGAAGCCGATTCACGGGCTGAGACTTAGGCTCGAAAGAAACATCGAGTCAATGGCTGATATGGCCTGCGGCGGACTGCTTCGGCTGTCCGGAGTTCCTTCCCTCCATCCATTCGTAAAGCACCGGCAGCAACACCAGCGTGAGAAACGTCGAGGAGATGATGCCGCCGATCACGACGGTGGCGAGCGGGCGCTGCACTTCCGCGCCCGCGCCGGTCGCGAGCGCCATCGGCACGAAGCCGAGCGAGGCGACGAGCGCGGTCATCAACTTCGGGCGCAGGCGCGTGATGGAACCTTCCAGGACGGCCTCGGACAGCGCGCGGCCCTCGGCGCGGAGCTGGTTAATGAAGCTGAGAATCATGATTCCGTTCAGCACCGCGATGCCGCTCAGCGCGATGAAACCGATCGCCGCCGAAATGCTGAATGGCAGATCGCGCAGCCACAGCGCGGCCACGCCGCCCGTCACGGCCAGCGGCACGCACACGAAGACGAGCGTGGCCTGCCGCCAGCTTCCGAACGCCGCGTAGATGAGGAAGAAGATCAACACCAGCACCAGCGGCACGATGAAGAGCAGGCGCGCGCGCGCCTCAAGCAGTTGCTTGAACTGCCCGCCGAATTCAATGTGGTATCCCTCGCCCATCGGGATCGCGGCGAGTTTCGCCTCCGCCTCCGTGACCCAGCTCTGGATGTCGCGTCCGCGCAGATTGACCTCCACGCCCGCGCGCCTGCGTCCGCCCTCGCGCTCGATCATGTTGACCTGGTCGCGCACGGTGATGGTGGAAAGTTTGCCGAGCGGGAGCAGCCCGCGGTCGCCCGCGCGCACGGGCAGCAGCCGCAAATCGTCGAGCCGCTCGCGCTGCGTCTCGGACATGCGGACGACGATTTCGTGGCGGCGGTTGCCCTCGACGAACGTGCCCACGGTCAGTCCACCGAGCGCGGTGGAGATCGTTTCGTTCAACTCATGGCTATGCAGATTGTGGCGGCGCAACGCGGCGCGGTCGGGCGTGATCTCCAGCACGGGCGCGGTGCCGAGATTGTCGCTGTCCAGCTCGATCTCGGCGGTGCCGGGAATCTTTTCCAGGATTTCCTCCGTCGCCCGCGCGATGCGCTGCAACTCGGTGAACTCCTCGCCATAAATTTTCACCGCGATGTCCGAACGCGCGCCTTCGAGCATCTCGTTGAACCGCATCTCGATGGGCTGGGTCCAGAGGTAGTCGAGTCCCGGCACCTTTGCTTGCAGCGTGGCGGTGATGAGTTCAATCAGCCGGTCCTGAGAAATAATTTTCCCCTCCTCTTTTCGCCAGCGGGCGCGCGGCGTGAAGGAGAGAAACGTGTCGGACAAATTTGCGCCCATCGGATCGGTACCGATCTCCGGCGTGCCGATGCGCGAGAACACGGCGGCGATTTCTGGAAACTCGG